>JAUYAR010000105.1 GCA_030693415.1 Candidatus Cloacimonadaceae bacterium
GTGGCTCTCATCAAGCGGAATGGGTGGCTCAGTTACTCCGGAATATCCATATGCCAAGAACTGAGAAGATCAACAAAGACTCCATAGATAAGCTTATGGGCATCATCAATACCCAGTTGGGAGATGACTTCGCAGCACTGGTCAATGAGCCCACCAAAGCGATAATAGACCGCTGTGTGCGGCTCGGACTCAAGGACACCCAAGTGCAAGCCCCTACTAAGACCAGTATCGGGCTCTGGAGCATCGAGGATCAGCATCTATCATCCACAATCCAGAAGCAGCAGTTGTTCTGGATTGGCAATCATTTTGAAGCTGATATAAGACAGAACTTTGCCGATACACTCACCAATGCCATCGAACAGGGCTATACGAAAGAGATGCTGGCAGATACCCTCAAACAGCAGTTTGGTGACATCGCAGATAAGTCATCCCACTACTGGCAAGGACTGGCAGAACATACTGCTCTCAGAATCAGAGAGTTCGGCAGGCTTCAAGGTTACAAGAAAGCCAAAGCCAGATACTACAAGCTCGTGGTGATCCTGGATGACCGTACCAGTGATATCTGCCGTGCTTTGGCAGCTCAAGACAGGGTCTATCCGCTTAACGATGCCCTGGAAGTGATGGATAACCTCATGGCATTAGATATCAAGTCGAATAGTCTGGATGATGCCCGGGAATACATCAAAGCACTAGCACCCTGGATCAAAGATGATCAGATCGAATACGACTCACAGATGAACCCGGTTGGTGTCACCGGAGCGCACACACCTTTCCCACCGTTTCATTGGAAGTGTAGGACTGGGACGGTTATGACTTGATTACGCACATGCCTTCCTGTCGTAGCACTTGAATGATCGGTGCTTTAATATTATTAATGACATCTATGGACTGGGAGCAAATACTTACGATATCATCATAGTCAATTTTGGAATCTTCATAAAGGCTGAATAAGCCATAGTTTATTTGATTGTAAAACACATCATAGGGGGTTTCGGATACTGGAAATCTTGTTGTTTCTGGGGATTCGATATAGTTGTTAAGGTTCTCTGGTCCACTTACTTTCTTTTCGATCAATATGCTATTGTAAAAAGGCAGCTTAATCACTTTTTTAGAATAGGAATCTAATAATGAAGAAACCTCATTGACATAAGACACAATGGTGCGGTTCACATACATAGCGATCATTAGCTCCACATAAGAAGAAACCAGTTTGTCTTTATACGTATGCCAATACGATTTTACTCTTTTTTCAACATGCTTATCGGAAATTTTGGCATGTACATCCGCTGAGTGAATCTCTTCATTTGTTAAGGATACTATCGTTTCATACGTGACTTGATCTATAACAGCTGGAATTGCTGAAAAAACTTCATTAAGTACTAATTGATAGCACTGCTGTTTCGCCCTCTGAACATTTGCATTGTGTTCTATAGTTGTTATTGAGTATTTCTTGTGATCCGATGAAACTGCATTGTTGTAGCAATTACTGCATACTCCAAAATCATATAGATAATAACCGTCTTTATTGGGATCACTTTCAATTTGTCCAAACTGCTCAGAGTAATTGAGTTGATTGCTGACCTCATCATCTCCTATAAGAGTAGATAAATTACCACCTTCATACTCGACTTTCAACTTTTTGTCACAGTTAATGCACACGAACAGCTTACCTTTTACTTGTAGCCAAGACATAACTTCTCCTTTAATATTGGATAACAGAGGACTACGAATTTATCAGTAGGAGCACCAAAACGACGATGGCAGTACCACCTATTATCCAACCAAATACTGGACGTATTCCAAACGGATTCCACCAAGCTTGCCTTGATAATCTTCTTGCTTCATCAAAATCGCCTCTTGCTTTAGCCTTACTTGCTTCTATACATCTTAATAGCACAAAAACACCGACTATCGAGGGCATGATAGTTGCTGTTACTATACCTAAAACAATCAGTCCTATTGATAGCCAATAGGGTGGCTTAACATCCATAACTATACTCCAAAACTACTCCATAGCTAAAAGGCCTTTATTGATTTTCGTTTTATAATCTACAGGAGATATATCAGATACTGATGTAACCAATCTAATGAATGCATTTTTATCTGGTGTGGTAAAAGAGAACTGACCTTGTTGAGGAAATAGCATCCTTATTAATTTCATGCAGTTGGTTATGTTGTCTGACACTATGTCATCACCTCGTGCCGACATCATTGAGAAAAGAGTTCCTAATCTCCATGTCATATGTTTGGCACAAATTATATTGAAATATATGCCTATTAGTGGTATTTGTCCTAGTGCTTTGTCTAATAATAAATCTGATAACACCTCTGGTATTATGTTCTTAATCACTGGACCTGCTGAATCCATTGAAACTGGTACATGACCATAGATTGAACGAATTTCCGTCCAAAGTGGGGCATAAATACCAGGGACAACACCTACATCAGCTGCTAAGGTAAACGGAAAGCCAAAAATACCCGAAATACCCTGTACCCATTGGTTGCTTGATGCCTTACCTTCAATGATTGCGTAACAAGCTTGTGCATGTGCCTTAAAATCATCCATTTTCACCTCTCTGTTGTTTTGATTAACACTGATCTTTTGATCCTGGTTGTTATTTGTATTATGAGACATACTATGCGAGCCCACTACTATCTCAGTAATAGCCTCTGAAACTTGTGGTGTTTCTTTTCTAATCGGTAAAGCTCCTAAAACTGTAGCAAATTCAGATCTTTCCCAGATAACTACTTCGCAATCACATTCTTTTTGTATAGCATCTACTAGACCAACAACTTTTGCGGAACCTCCAACAAGCAATACCTTAGGCCTGCTAATCTGCGTCCTCTCCTTTAATTTACCAATAAAAGGGGATATGGACAGAATAGTCTGTCTTATATATCTCTTATTGACGATGTCTGCCATAACATCCATAGGGATTGATATAGTTTGCTCTTGAAGCTTGACAGCACTATCAGATTGAAAACGGCACGCTTTTTCCTTTAAATTTCTTAGCTTTTCTAGCAGCAGGTTTCTGTTTTGTCTACAGTACAATTGTTCGCTATTGTCCGCTGCCGTCAAAATATGGTTGAAAAGCTCTTGATCCAAATCGTATCCTCCAATTCGATTATCTCCATCTGGTGGTATGTCACTAAACAACTCAAATCTGCCTGGGCTTATTTGTCTCAGGCAAGCCCAGTCAAGTGTCCCACCACCGCAATCTAGCACTACTATGTATTCATCGGAAACCTTCTGTTCATAAAACCATGCCTCAGCTGCAGCTATTGGTTCTCGCACAAATGATAAGGTATCAGACTGGAACCCAGCGGCTACGACCGCTGTTTTTAATAAGTCCTCATCTGCAGGTCCATATTGTACGGGAATAGTTAAAAACAATTGATAGGTTGATTCATTTGAAAAGCTCTGATTCTGCTTTATCAATGCCTTAAGAGACATAAACATAAGTGTAAGCAAATCAATTGGAGACGTTTTCTGCCCATTTCCAGTGATCAAAACTCCACTTCTTAAGGAACGTTTTAAGGGACAATCCAGTAAACCTAGTGAAGATTCATTGGCCAGAAACCTTGCATCATCGCCAAAATACCTTCCACCATCTTCTGCCAAATAGAAAATGGATGGTAAATAAGGCCTATCGTCTTCACCAATTCTAAACAACTCAGATTTACCATTGCTGTCAATAAACGCCATTTTGGTCCTTGATGTTCCAAAATCAATAGACACAGCGTTAAGCATACATCATAACCAATTACAGATCAAATTACTCAGTGGTATAGTGAATAACACAAGTAAGAACATTGTAGTTGAACTAACTAGCATTCATCATCCTTGAAATGTGATCAGACAAGTTTGATACTGTGCGAATCTTAACAGTATCAGCTATTGTTAGTTCAATATTGAATTGCTCTTCAAGAGCAATCACTAATAATACATGTTGTAGCGAATCTTCAATTAAGGATGCTACGACATGTCCATTCGAAATTTTGTCGACTGGTCTTTCTGTGACCATTGACAAGACGTATTTTACTCGATCAAGGGTGGAATACTCTCTTTGCTGCTCCAACACTTCAAGTTGTTCAGTAGGCTCTTGTTGGTAGGTCGTATTATTGTCACTCAACCACTTAACAAGCTTGATTCCACCATATACTAACGCAATCGTAATCGGATCGAAGATTCACCTCCCAAAATTATCGTAATCATGTTCCACTTGCTTGCTTGGCTTTTCTAAGCCAATTTCTGGCCTCAAGGATGTTTTTAGTTACACCAATGCCATTCTCATAACAATCTGCAACTAATTGCATTGCTTCAGCATCTTCCAAATCTGCTGCCTGTTTATAATATTTGAATGCCCTACTAGCATTCTGTTCAACAAAATATCCATCCTTATAACACTCACCAATAAATTTCATGCTGTATGTTTCACCGTTTTCAGCAGCCACTCTGTATAAACAAAAAGCCTTAGTAGCATCTTCATCGGTTCCAAATCCCTCAAGATAGCAATCTGCTAAAGCTCGAATTGAATAGAGAAATCCTAATTTAGTAGATTTGTTAAAGCAGTTAAAAGCCGCTTGTTTGTAAGTATCATCAATGTTAAGCTCTTTGTAACACAACCCTAAAGCAAAGAGAGCCTCATCGTTATCAACTGATTCTTTATCCAACTCAATTGCTCTGTTAAATAGAGATATGGCTTTATCATATTCTCCGAAAGATATTGAAGCGATTTTCCCTTGTAGAACAATTGCATCAACAAAATCTGGATCAGCTGCAAGATTTTGCTCAAGAAGGCAGGCAGCATCATTTACTTCTCCCAGGTTCCAATACAGAAGACACTTTAGATATTTGGCAGAGATTTGATTTGCATCCAACTCTATTACTTTATCTAACAAGCTTAATGTCTGATTCTGATTTTCTTGTGCCAATGATATTATCGTAAGACCTAAATACAATAGAGGACATTCAGGAATTCGTTTCAACAATGCATCAAATACCGTTTTTGCTTTCTGGGCATCGCAAAAATCTTGATTAGTAGTTGCATAAATCCAGCCATAAATCAAATATGCTAAATCCCGATCAAAACCTTCACTTATCGAATTGTCACGATATTTTTTCAGTAATTCTGGCGTATTAACAATAGTCGATTCAATCTCGGTCATTCTATTATTAACATCACCGTTAGACGGACGATAACATGATACTAGCAAGAAGTAATAATATGCTTCAAAATATCTGGAATTTGAAAAAGCTGATTCCCCTTTATGGATAACATCATCGACATCAAGAAAATCGAGTCCTACTCCGGATGAGCAACATTCATTCAATGCTCCAAGGACTGTAGCAAATTCTGATCTTTCCCAGCTAATCGGATTGCACGCACCAGAGGATGATAGCCCATCATACAAGAGCTTAAATTTTGAACTGCCACCAACAAGTAACAAATCAGGTTTTACGTTCCCTAATTTTGATGTTACCTTACTAATAAAAGGAGTGATCGAAACTATAGCTTGACTTACATACCTTTGTTTCACGACCTCTTCAATATCTTTAATTGAAACATGGACTTTCAATTTTGATAGAGATAACACACCATCTGTTTTTGTTTTACTGAACTTCTCTTTTAGTGTCTGAAGTTGCCTAATAACTGTATTCTTGTTTTTCCTAAAATAGTCGATCTCATCGTGGGGTAGATTAGATAATATGTGTTTGTACAGTTCTTCATCTATGTCATACCCACCTATTTTATCGTCACCGCCGAAATTGATTTCGGGTATCAACTCAAAATGACCAGGCATTGTTTGTTTTAAACAAGCCCAATCGAGTGTTCCCCCACCACAGTCAAGCACGATCAGATATTTTGAATCATAACTTGTTTCCGAAAACCATGCTTGAGCAGCAGCTATTGGTTCTCGTATGAATGCTAGGTTTTCATCCTCAAAGCCAGCATTAACGGCTGCCTCACGTAGTAACTTTTCGTCAGGAGGACCGTATAATGATGGGATAGTTATAACTGCCTTAAGGTGTTTTACACTTGAAAACTCAGGATGTTGCAGTAATTTTTCACGCAAGCATGAAAACAGGGTCTGCAGCAATATCTTTGGAGTAGTTTTCTGACCGTTACCAGCTATGATTATTGACTCTCTCAGAGATCTTTTTAGGGGCTGATCAAGCAATCCTCCAGGATCATCTTTCCCAAGAAAAACCGCATCATCACCGCAGAATATCTCTCCATTACACGAAAGATAGAACAAGGAAGGAATATAGGGTTTATCATCATCCCCAATTCTAAACAGCTCTGCCTTCTTGCTGGCAGAGTCAAAATATGCCATTTTTGTTCGTGTTGTTCCGAAATCAATTGAAATGAGTTTATTATTGATAGACATCATATACTCTCAAGGTTTTGTATAATTTTACTGCAAACATTTATTGCATGTCCATAGATTTTATTACCGTACATGTGTTTTTTGATGTGGTATTCCTTATGCAATTGATAGGCTGTTTTCCCTAGTTGTTCATTACTTGAGTTTAAATCACAGTTAAGCCTACGCTCTATACTTGATCCTGATATCCCGAACAAGTGCTGCAACTGGCGCTTATCATTGATGTCAAACTCCTCATTTTCGCTTTCCATAAGTTTTAAACATATGATGTCAGATTCAAAGAAATCAAAGCAAAGCTTGGAGAAATACAGAGTATCGTCTACTTTGCGAAGCATGGATTCTAAAACTAAAGTATTGGTATCAATTATTTGTCGTGTTTCATCAACATACTGTTTAACCTTACTTAATCTTATATCCGAGGATATGGTCGTCAGTGCTATGCTTGCATCTCGTGTTAGGGCTTTTTGCCTATTTAACTCTTGATCTATTTTTATCTTAACTTCTGCTCCAACTTCAGCAGCTTTATTGACCGCTGTACCCAGTTTAATAATCTTCGCTTTCGATATGAAGTGCTTTGTTAACAAATCAGTTAATAGAGAGACCCCACTAAGCTCTAACAACTCAAACAACAAATCGTTTACTTTATTGATGGATTTGTGTTTAGCATATCGACAGCACAGAGGTAAAACAAGCCAGTTAATTCTTTGTTTTAAATTTATGACAGGAAAATCATCTTGAGTAAAAAGATCTTCCTCAATCATGTCTAGGCTCTTACTATTAATATAATCAAGTAGTTCTTGCCATACATCTCCTGTATTTGCGGCTAAGACGCTGGCTAAAAGTCCACTTGTTGGGACGACGCAGGATACCTTCCCAACTAGTTCAACTTCGAATTTCTTCGCTCTTTCTTTAGCCTTTTCCCAAGCGCGTCCATCAAAATGCTCCCATTTCTGGAGAGTTGCAATGCTGTTATAAGCTGATGCTCCAGGCAATCTAGTCTTAGAGCCAAATAGATTTAATATCTCTTTATCGTCTGTTCTCATGCTAGGATTAATAACGTACACTATTGCATCGGCACTACCACCATGCATTAGAGTTTGTTCTTCTAACAGAAAACCTAGGGTCGCGTCTTCATGCTCTTGTATTGTGCTTCTTGTTCCAGGGGTATCCACAATACTTGTGATTTTCAGCAACTCTGAGTTTGAGTAAAAATCTATCCATTTAGTTCGTGTAATATTCTCTTGAGAGCCAATCCATTTCGATATTTCGTGAAGAGGGTGATCGCTAATGCTGCCGTCTTGCCAGTAAACACGGAATATCTTAATATCTGCATTTTTTGAGTATCGAAACCAATTAATGGTTGCAGTAGTTTCATTAATACCCACCGGTGCTAGATCTGATCCAATTATTGAGTTTAAAAGAGTCGATTTACCTGAACGCATTTGACCAATGAAAGCTATAGTAAAGGGGGACTTAAGAGTTTCCAGCAAGTGTAGGGATTCAATTCTTGAAGCATATTCTGCGGTAACAGGATGTCTAATCAACTCCCTGGGAAAGCTGAAGGAAAATTCTTGTATCAAGTCTTCAATTTTTTCGTAAGAAAAAAGTATGTCTGTATTCACTGCTTGATCTCTTGAATACTGATATTTAAATCATCTATGACTTTCTTTACACTTTTTATCATCTCTTGTAGAGTTGATGTGTTTTCTTTTCGCTGCTCCTGTGTCTGTTGCCTAGCAGCTTGTATTTCGGACAGTTTGTTTTTGAATTCGTTATCTCTCTGTTTTATTGCCAATCCAAGCATGTCACGTATTCGTTTGTCATATTGGATAAAGGTGTTTTCGAAGCATCTGATAGATTCGGATTGCATGCGTCTAGCGGTATCGCAAAGGATAGACTCTAGCGTCCTTAGATATTCCTCTCTCTTTCGCTTTTGTGCGTCTAAGGTTGCAGCAGCACCCCCCAATGCTCCCCCAATGATAGTAACGATCAGACTTGGGGGGAAGATAATTCCAGCAACAATGCTGGCTAACATCCCTCCTGCCATACCACCATACAATGCTGTTCTAGCTTTTTCAAAAGTACTTGTTGGTATTCCCAAAGTGTCTTTTGGTCTCACATCTATGGGATTGAATCTTATTTGATCTGCGACAAATTCACTGTTTAACAACTTCTGGGATAGATCAGAGCATAGTTCGTACTCTTGTTTATTATGGTACTCTAATACACTATTTATCATTTCGTGGCACTTGTCTATAAAAACAGATATGATTTCTTGTGCAGCTGTGTTAAGACCGTCTGAATCCACATCCATTTCTCGGATTTCCTTAACAAAGCTGGATACTAATGTGCCATTGGGCGATGGATCAAGATCTCTAAACAGGCTATCTCGAGTAGTCCGTTTTAGCGTATCAAGGTTATCCTGAAACTCCTTAACTAAGCTTGGGTACTCAGTATTTCTCCAGTTTTCATACTTTGATCTCTCCTCAAGGATTTGCTTTTCTATAGTATCTAGTTGCTCCTTATTCTCCGCAGAAGTGATTATCATTTTCTCGGTCAAGAGCCTATGGATTTCAATTGCATGAGAAATTGTACTAATCAGTAAGTTCTGGTACAGCTTGTCACTTTTTTGTGGGATCAAATGATTATAAAGAAAATACAATATCTTCGAAAACCCACTTCGGTCAAGTTCTTTTCCCGATTTGATCCTGTCTGCTTTATGCTTTAACTTCGAACTTACAGGGAAGTATATCAGTTTCTCTTTAGGTACATTTAACTCTTTAGCTAATATATCTTTGTTTCTGGTCATCCAAGCTTCCCACTGTGTTTGAGGAACAATGTCAGTTTTTGTCTGAACAAAGAATATGTATGGTGAAAGAGTTTTCAATTTCTGCAGATATTCAATCTCAGCCCGGCTAAGAAGTGTTTCTACGGAATCACAAACGAAAAATATCGCATCTGCATTGGGGATGTATTTCCAGGTAATCTCCTTATGTTGCTTAATTATTCCACCAAGTCCAGGTGTATCGATTATCACTATTCCCTTTTTAAGTAATGGATTGGGGCTTTGAATCGCTATAAACTCAACACCTTTTTTGTTTTGAGGGTTTCCATCTTCTGTACCGTATTCAGCAATTTCTGCCTCCTTAATAATTCTATTCTGAATCTTGTTTTCAATGTCTTTGAAGTATACCCGTATTTTATGCTCTTTCCCATACACTAATTTGTAGACTGTTGAAGTAGCAATATCGTCTTGGACTGGAACTAAACTGGGTTGGCCTAGCAAAGCATTTATGAAGCTGCTTTTCCCCTTTTTGATCTCTCCAATAACAACAATCCGAAATATCCCTTTTTGGTAATTCGAATTTAACTTATGCAGTGTCTCAACTGCTTCGGATCTTCCAACAATCGATCCTAACTCAGCTAATCGTTTAATAACTGTGTCAATTTGAGTGTTTTCTGGATTCAATAGCATTTATTTTCTCCTCACAAATACATAAGTAACTGATCTACATCTGTATCACTTAAACTGTCGATGTATGATGCAAAATCTATTTCTTGAGTGTGCATATTTAAATCAGGACTTGTAACTGAAACATCATGACTACCTGAATGATCATCCAAAAATGATGTCAATTGACTGCCCCAGCCTGTTGAGCCACCATTAGGAGAAATGTCAGTTGCTACGTAATTAAATCCAGAGTCTTGCCATGCATCCATGAAGTCATTCAAAGCATATTGTTTTCCTGCTCCATTAGGATCACCAGAGTCATTGATTATTACTTGTGGATTATTGGGATCAGTAAAATCGACACCAGTAACCCAGATCGCATGATCCGCAGATTGGTGAAAGAAGTCCTCCAATGGTTCCCCATGCCATAATTCGCCAGAATCAACCCCAACAATAACTTTTCTTCCCTCAGATAACTCAGACATCAAATCCTGAATCGAGGCTCCATCATTTGTATGGCAAGGAACCCCATGTAATTCCAGAAGATTGCCCACATCATCAGGGTTCATCCCGTTCTCTGTTAGCCATCCATTAGCAGTAGCTTCATACACTAATTGTGATTCAGATACTTCCTCGCCTGTAAATTGCTCAATGATTCCTCTTTGTGCTTGGACAGCACAGGTAAAATCTGTTTCTTGTTGTTGCCAGTGATTTTGATCTGCATTTGGTGTCCCCACAATAGCTGGATTATCATCCCAAGGCATTTGGACATTGTCATAATCAAAACCTAAAGCATCGTATGAATCTTCTAAGCCCATTCCTTGACTATTGCCTAATGAATTGATTCTTACTCCTCCAGTAATAGTTGGAGTCATCTCACCTACAAGTTGATAATCTTCATAAATCCAAGCACCATCATTAACATGGTTTGGTTCGATTGACAAAGAGTTTCCTAGAGCATCGTCTTGTTGACCATCATAGTCAACAATGTCATCAAATTCATCCATTGTTTTCTCCTTGAACTGATCTTTCTTACGTATTTTAGGAAGTATTTTTAGTCCTACCACCAATTCCACGTTATCTGAGAATGCGATAATTTGTCAATCACAATTTCTGTTGCATCCTTATGCATCCGTATTTGTGTTTATCCGGGGTAGTGGTTTCTTTGCACTGGATAGAGTATCCATAGACATCGCAAGGAGACACAATGGAAGCTAACTTACTGGAACGTATGAAAGAACAACTGCTGAGGCATGAGGGTTTGCGGCTGAAACCATATCGCTGTATAGCAGGTAAATTGACCATCGGAGTCGGTCGTAATCTGGATGATTGTGGTATCTCTCAGAAGGAAGCTTATGTCCTCTTAGAAGGCGATATTTTGCAGTGTGAGAGGCAAATTCTGTCTGAGATTCCAAAAATCTATCTTCAGATTGATGAGGTACGTAAATCGGTACTGCTGAATATGTGCTTTAACATGGGCATAAAAGGACTACTTAGCTTCAAAAACACCCTTGCGTTCATAGAAGCAGGCGACTGGGAACGGGCTGCAAATAACATGCTTGTATCCAAGTGGGCAAAGCAAGTTGGTCGCAGGGCGATTGAATTATCCGAACTGATGAGGAAAGGTAAGTGATACCTATCCCGGTCGAGATTGATCCCATGCTGGCTATTCTCAATCTCCCCAAGGAGATGGGTGATAACGGCATCTTCAAAGAACATCGGACTCTGGTTCTGGAGACGGTTCGTTCTGTTGTTTTACCAGAACACTATATTCGGGCAATCCAGGAAGACATGCCAGATGAAGAGCCATTCAGTGTCTCTTTTCGTTTTGGGTTCTGTTTCCTTATGCTGCATAGTACATGTGAGTTTCTCAATTTGAAGACCCTGGGCGAGGGAATAGTCAAGACCGTAGGATTAGACCAGTCAGCCACCGAACTGCTCACAGGAAGCGAAATTGACGCATTCAAAGCCAACCTTGAGCTAAGAGCACTGACTGGGCTTCGTGACTATCTCAATCTACAAGGTCAGAATCGCCTGGATGAGCTGAAACCCCGACCTCCGAGAGTGATCCGGGTGGGAGTGATCTGATGCCTGATAGCTATACCACTCCGGATGAACTGATGCGGGAGATCTACCTGGCTATCTATGCTGCCTTGGAGAGCCGACTGCATTTGATTGGTTCTGTGATCGATGCCGAGTCCCGCAAGGAGATACTGGCACAGCAGATCTACGATAAGGGCGACTTTTATGGTAATACAGGCTATCTGGTCGAGACTAGTCCATCAGCTATGATCCTGAGAGTAGGCTCCAATGTCCGTCACGAGCCTTTCGTTTTGGGCGGTAAAGTGCCTTCCTGGACTCCGATCGCTCCACTAATCGCCTGGGTCGAACGCAAGCACCTGTCTTGGACTGACAAGGAGACAGGAAAGCTCTGACCGTTGCCGAGATCGCTTATCTCATCAGGGGCAAGATCAAGCGGGAAGGCATAGCTGCCCGTAACGTATTCGCATCTGTTATTGCTAACCGGGAGCAGTGGATATACCAACAACTGAATTCTATCGAGGTAAGTCTATGACCGCACATGAAAAGTTTACTGTTGAAAGAGACAGGATAGTGAATGCCCTTACGTTTTCCGATATCCCTACCATCCAGTTTAACAAAGATGTGATCCCCAAGCAGTTGCCTTGCGCTATAGTGATCCTCGACTCAGAGACAGGCAAGAACGGCACATCCCGACAGTATGTGAGTACCGATCTGGCTTGGACAGTATTCCTGATCGTTAATGCCCAGAATGTATCTGATCCTGATTCCGACTTGTATCTGCTCAAGGAGAAGTTCCGGTCTTTCTATCTCAAGCTGATGAACCGGGACCTGCCCAGTGTGGAATACTACACCAGCCGCATCGATGGCACCCGACTGGTCAGGATTGCCAAGATAGACCTGTTGAAGAGTGGTACTGGAGCCTCTGCATGAGAGTAATGCGACTGGGTGGCTATAACCTGGCAATCAGCTCTGCCAGCGACCTTCTGGAGAGCAAGTACAAGCCCGAGCCGATTGATTTATCCAAGTGCAGCCGGGTCGGTAAGCAACTGATCTCCAAAGCAGCCGAGACCAAGAAAGTAGTCTCTCAACCCTACTCCATGAGCAATCTGCTCAACCTCCTGGATACCGATGAGTATCACTCGGGTTGTGTGGATGCCTTGTCTATGGCAACGGTTATGGAGTTCGACTGCAAGAACAGCCAGGTAAAGTCCTGGATGGAAGCTGCGGAGTTCCCTGCCTGTGAAGACCAGACCACTATCCTGGCAGAGATGATCAAGTTCTATCTCGCCTGTGGGAATGGCTTCCTGATCAAGATGCGTAACGCACAGGGACAGTGGATGGGTCTGGAAAGGATGCTGCCCTCTGAAGTGCAGATCGTGGAGAACTATGATGAGTTCGGCTTCTTTCGCCCTAACTACATCCAGGTAAAGAACAACCAGAAGAAAGACTTTGCCTATGCCGATATCATCCACATCAAGAAGAGCACTCATAAGAGCAATGCCTGGGGCTTAGCCTGTTTACCCATAGCTATCAATGTCGAGATACTCTCCGAGATCAAGACCTTCGACTACAACAACTTCAAGAACGGTCTCATGATCGACTATTTCGTGATCGTAGAAGGTGGAACTCTCAGAGACGGAACTGTAACAGATGAGCAGGGCAATGAAGTCATGACCGATGCCTATACAGAGATCGAGAAAGCACTCACCGAAGTCAAAGGCAATGCCAAGAGCCACTCTACTGTACTGATCGAGAGTGAAAGCAGAGACGTTAAGATACGCCTCGAGCCACTTCGTCAGCAAGACCGGGAAGGTGGTTTCATCACACTTAAGAAAGACCTGAGAGAAGGTATCTTTGCTTATCACCGGGTCCCGGCAAGGATAGTCTCACAGCTAATCCCAGGGCAGCTTGGTGGCGATAACAAGAGCGATATGCTGATGTTCTACCACTTCGTAGTCAAACCGCTGCAGAACCGCCTGGCACTTACCCTGGCAATAGAGTTCAACTTTGAGTTCGGATGGAACCTCACTCCGGACGAATTCAACTTCGGCAATCTAACTGAGAAGCTCCAGTCTGCGGATGAGCAACTCTTTATGCAGAATCGCAATCTATAACAGGAGTCATAATATGCAAGATTTCAAACAGCAAATCAGCAATCAACAACCTATCACTAACCCTAAGGAGGTACAGTGAATATCTTCGGAACTAAGAGCAGGATCGTCAAGAAGGGCGAACTACGTAATGTGGAAGTCGAGCTGGTCTCGCTCCTCTTTGACGAGATGAACCCG
>JAUYAR010000106.1 GCA_030693415.1 Candidatus Cloacimonadaceae bacterium
GACTCATTACGGACTAAGTCCGTATTGACTCCGTAATGCTAAGGAGGTAGCGCCGGATGCCGATCCTGCGGAGTGCCTGCAAATAGTTAACCTGCAATGAGTTAACCATTGGGGTGGTAAATTCCGGTTTCCCATTGCATAGTCTCATGGAACGCCTTCTCATGGAGCGCCGACGTCCCCGTCGGCGATAGTAACGATGAACATGGCACATCTGCCAATTTCGTAAACCATCCAAATATCTGTAACCGATCCTGCGGACAGGAACCGACGGGGACGTAGATAATTCCATAGTATTATGACTTTTGCGGCATTTCTTCAAAAAAAAGTATTGACTAAAACCCTATTCTGAGATGTTTAGACTTACCAAGAAAAAACCATGAGGTTAGCCGATGCTAAAAGCAAAAATATTCGTCCGCCTGAAACCCAGCGTCCTCGATCCGCAGGGCAAAGCGGTGAGCAATTCCCTGCATGCACTTGGCTATGCGGAGGTGCTTGATACCCGCGTCAGCAAATACATAGAGATCATTTTTGACAATAATGACGAATCCGCCGTGAGCGCTCAGGTGGAAAAGATCTGCAGTTCGCTGCTCGCCAATCACAATACCGAGCACTATGGTTTCGAGCTGGAAAAAGTAGAGTAATTCGATTTTGAAAGTAAGTGTAATCACATTTCCCGGGTCAAATTGCGATCACGATGCAGCGGAAGTATTTGCCTCTCGCGGGCATGAAACGAAGATGATTTGGCACAAGGATCACGATCTGGAGTCCCCTGATCTGGTGATCCTTCCCGGCGGTTTTTCCTATGGCGATTATCTGCGCTGCGGCGCGTTGGCGAGGTTTTCCCCCATCGTGAACGAAGTGGTCGCTTTTGCCAATCAGGGCGGGCTCGTGATGGGCATCTGCAACGGCTTTCAGATCCTCACGGAGTGCGGTCTTTTACCCGGAACCCTGTTGATGAATGCCGGGCTTGATTTCATCTGCCAACACCAATATATCCGCGTGGAAAATAACGACAATCCCTTTAGTTATCAGATTTCTCCCGGCACTGCGTTAGACATCCCCATCGCCCATAAAGAAGGCAACTATTTCATCGACGAAGCAGGCTTGAACAGCCTCGAAGCAAACGCGCAAATCATCTTTCGCTATTGCGATAAAGATGGAAGCGTAAATCCGGAATCAAACCCCAACGGTTCACGCTCAGGCATTGCCGGAATCTGCAATACCAAGCGCAACGTCCTGGGCATGATGCCGCATCCGGAAAGAGCCGCAACCGATGTCGTGTGCAGCCGCGACGGGAGAATGATCTTTGCAGCCATTGAGAGTTTTTTTGCTTCCCCTGCTTGATCTGCTCTTTCCGCCGGCTTGTTTTCACTGCCACGGCAGGATGGAAACCGCGTCCTTGATCGTGTGCGACACTTGTCTGGAAATGATCGGAACGTTGGACGAAGACGTATGCAAAAAATGCGGCACTCCTCTGGAAAGTGAGGATTGCGAGGTCTGCGCCGAGAATGAATTTTACTTTGATATCGCCAGAGCGGCTTATCGTTTCAATGGCCCTATGCAAACCATGATCCATCAGCTTAAATACAATGGTATGGTCTCGCCGGTCTCCTTCATCGTCAAAGGGATGCAAACCACTGTGAACGCCAATGCGGAACTCTCGGATATAGATTTTATCACCGCTGTGCCATTGCATCGGGTGCGCCTTCGCGAACGCGGATTCAACCAGTCCGAGCTGTTGGCGCGCGCTCTGGCAAAGGCTTTGGGCGTCAAATATGCCGATCCCGTTTCCAGACATCAATATACCGAGAGCCAAACCCGGCTGCACAAACAGCAGCGGATCAAAAACCTCGGCGGCGCCTTCAAGCTAAGGCATAAAGCGGATCTGACCAACAAACGCGTCCTCTTGATCGACGATGTCTTCACCACCGGCAGCACCGTGAACGAGGTTTCTCAAGTCCTCAAAAGCGGCGGAGCTGGATATATTGCGGTTTTGACCGCTGCTCGGGCGGTTTAGCATGAACAAAGGATATCAGGAAATCAAGTCCACACTCAACGAAGCCGAAGCGGCGGACATGATCGAGCGCGTCGCCAGATTCATCGCCGAACGGCATCTTGCCCCTGCGGGCATCCTCTTTCTGGAATCCGTCCGCCCCTTGCACGGCATCGGCGCACAGTTCATGTATTTTGTGCTGCCCTTTGCTGAAGTGATCTTCGATTCGCAGAAATATCAACGCTTTGCCCTGATGATCGAAAACGAAGAAAACCTTAAAAGACTGATCCAACGCATCGACGAAATGGATGAAGAGATCAACCGCGAGCGCCGCGCCGAGGCAAAGCTCAAACGCAAACGTCGGCGCAACCAGTTCAAAGCCTTCTTTGCAAAATTGATAAGAACCAAAGATAAAAAAAGCTGAATAAGCGGAGGAATACATGCAATACGATGAAAAACGCCTGACCCGCATCGTTGCCACAGACTGTGGCAGCACGACCACCAAGGCAATTTTAATCGAATGGGTGGACGGCGAATATCGCCAAACCATCCGCGGTGAGGCTCCCACGACTGTGGAAGCTCCGCTGAACGACGTCACCAAAGGTGTGATCAACGCCACTCAGGAGATGGAAGAACTGGCTCGCCTGAAGCACAAAAACCCCAATATCAAGTTTATGGAAAATGGCGAATTCGTCATTCCGCGCAATGGTGACATCGGCGTAGATGCCTATGTTTCAACTTCTTCCGCCGGCGGTGGCTTGCAGATGATGGTCACCGGAGTGGTGGCTTCCATGACCGGAGAAAGCGCTGAACGCGCAGCCCTCGGTGCCGGAGCCATCGTGATGGATCTGATCGCCAGCAACGACAAACGCATGAACCACGAAAAGATCGAGCGCATCCGCCAATTGCGTCCGGATATGATTCTCATGGCAGGCGGCGAAGATGGCGGCACCGTCAAACACGTCGTGGAAATGGCAGAGCTCGTCAGCGGTGCCGATCCCAAGCCACGTCTTGGTTCCAGCTACAAACTTCCCGTGATCTTTGCCGGAAATAAAGAAGCCCGCGTCGAGATCAGCAACACTTTGAAAGAAAAGGTCGATCTGATCATCACCGAAAACATCCGTCCCAAACTGGAAACCGAAAACCTCGGTCCCGCTCGCGATAAGATCCACGATCTCTTCATGGAACACGTGATGAAACAGGCTCCCGGCTATAATAAGCTGATGGAATGGACCAAGGGACCGGATCTGGAAAACGTGCCGATCATGCCAACTCCCGCAGCAGTGGGAAACATCATGCAGACCATCGCCAAGGATGAAAACATCGAAGTGGTGGGCGTCGATATCGGAGGAGCTACCACGGACATCTTTTCCGTATTCACCGAAGAGCATGTTTTCAACCGCACCGTGAGCGCCAACCTTGGCATGAGCTACAGCATTTCCAACGTGTTAGCTTCCGCCGGTCTTGCAAACATCATGCGCTGGGTTCCCTTTGACATCAATGAAAGCGAACTGCGCAACATGATCAAAAACAAGATGATCCGTCCCACTACGATCCCCTCGCTTTTGGAAGAACTCGTGCTCGAACAAGCCATCGCCAAAGAAGCCCTGCGTCTCGCTTTTGAACAGCACAAAGAGTTTGCCTCCGGTTTGAAAGGCATGCAGCGTCAACGCGATATCTCCGAAGCTTTCAGCCAAACCACTTCCGGAGCATCGATCGTGAATCTGATGACTTTGAACCTTCTCGTCGGCAGCGGCGGAGTGCTTTCTCACGCCCCGCGTCGTCATCAAACAGTGATGATGCTCATCGATTCCTTTTTGCCTGAGGGAATCACCCGCCTCGCGGTGGACAGCATCTTCATGATGCCCCATCTTGGCGTGCTTTCCGAAATCAGTGCCAAAGCCGCGACGGAAGTCTTCCGTAAGGATTGCATGATCTATCTCGGCACCTGCGTCGCCCCCGTCGGCAAAGGCAAGCTTGGCAAACCGGCTCTCTATGCCAAACTCGAGCTTCCCGACGGAACCTCGTTTGAAGAGGACATCCCTTATGGAGAAGTCCGTCTCATCCCCTGCGGCATAGGCGAGATTGCCAAAGCTCATCTCAAAACCCACGGCGGTTTGATCCTGGACAAGGATAAGAACCGCGAACTGGATATCGATCTCCACGGCGGACAGGTTGGCATCGTGCTCGACACCCGTGGCAGAAGACCCTTCACCCTTCCCACAGAGAAGGCTCAACGCATCGCTTCCCTCAAGAAATGGATGCGAGAACTCAAAGCATACCCCAATGACATTCTGGTATAGGAGGAAAAAATGGGACAAGCATATTCAGCCGGATTAACCGTAACCGATAGCATCATCCTGAAAAAAGAACGCATCCTGCCCCTCAAAGGACAGGTTCTTGTGAAAAAAGGCGACATGGTGAAAGCTGAAACCGTCATCGCCGAAACCCTTCTTCCCGGGAAAGTGATACCTTTCAACCTCGCCAACAAACTTGGCGTAACACCCTCGCAATTGGTCAATTATATCAAGATCAAGCCCGGACAGCAGATCTCCAAGGATACCATTCTTGCCGAAAACAAAGGTCTCTTCGGACTCGGCATCTTTAAAACCGAAGTGCGCTCTCCCTGTGACGGCGAGGTGGAAAATATCTCTGCCGTGACCGGACAGATACTCCTGCGCGAACCGCGTATCCCCGTGCAGGTCAAAGCTTTCATGGATGGATTCATCACCGAAGTGATCCCGGACGAGGGTGTCGTCATCGAAAACAAATCAGCCTATATCCAAGGCATCTTTGGCATCGGCGGAGAGACCATCGGCGAGCTCAAATTTATGGCTCTGACCCCGGATGATGAGCTCAGCCCCGCCAAGATCGACGATTCCTGCCGGGACAAGATCATCGTCGCCGGAGCCTTCATCTCTTATCTCACGATCGACGTCGCCATCAAGCATGGTGTCAAAGCCATCATCACCGGCGGCATTGATGATCAGGACATCAAGAAAATGCTCGGATACGACATCGGAGTCGCCATCACCGGACACGAAAACATCGGTCTCACCATCGTTTGCACCGAAGGATTCGGCAAAATCACCATGGCGCAAAAGACTTTTGATCTGCTGAAATCGTTAGACGGGAAAAAGACCTCAATCCATGGCAAAACCCAGATCCGTGCCGGTGTCATGCGTCCCGAGATCATCATTCCGATGGATTTCACCGAAGATGAATTGATCGCTAAGGAAGCCAGCCTGCCGATTCTCGAACCCGGAACCCTGATTCGCATCATCCGACAGCCCAATTTTGGCAAGATCGCCAAAGTGATCTCCCTGCCGGAAGAGCTGACCCAAGTGGAATCCGAAACATGGGTACGCATCCTCGAAGCCGAATTTGAGAACGGGACGAGATTCCGCATCCCCCGCGCGAATGTGGAAGTGATCGAATCATAAATTGTTGCATCGCAGGCAAGCCCCATCAGGGGCGGAGCGTTGGAGCCGACGGGGACGTCGGTAATTCCATGTTCGCTGCACCCCGAGCTTTGTTGTGTCGGCACTGATGGGGCGGACGCGTTGGAACCGACGGGGACGTCGGTGATTCCATGTTCGCTGCACACCATTCCACTAACTGAACTATCCCATTTGCATCTTCCATCCGATTCAGTTATAATGTATGGTAGTATATGGATATAAATTCTGTATCTTAGAGGATGGAAATGGAGAATTTCAGTTTTTGCAACCCTACGAAAGTGCACTTCGGCAGCGGAGTGATCAGCTTGTTGGGCAAAGAGATGCAGCAAGCCGGCATCAAAAAATGCCTTCTCGTTGCCGGCGGGGGTTCGATCCGCAATAATAATGTGCATAACCAGGTCTGCGATAGCCTCAAAAGAGCTTCGATTGATTGGGTCGAGGGATGGGGCGTGCAGGCGAATCCTACTCTGAAAAAGGCGCGCGAGCTCATCGACCAGGCAAAATCAGAATCCGTGGACGCCATCCTTGCCGTCGGTGGAGGCAGCGTCATTGATACCGCAAAGACCGTTGCGGCAGGCTTTTTCTTGGAAGACGCATGGAACGCTTTCACCGGAAAGGAAAGGGTCGCGCAAGCCCTGCCGATTTTCACCGTTCTCACGATCTCCGCCACCGGCAGCGAAATGAACGGTAATGCCGTGATCACAAACATGGACGAGCTCAGGAAATGGGCTTTTTCCTCCACACTCGTCTATCCAAAGGTCACAATCATCGATCCAGCCGTGCAATGCAGCCTGCCGTTCAATCAAACCGCGAACGGCGCTCTTGACGCCACCGCGCATATTCTGGAATATTATTTTGTTGACGATAAAGCCCTCAGCACCCTTGCCATCAATTCCGCCCTGCTCAAGACCATCGTGGAAATGACCGACCGTTTGAAAGATAACTCATGCGATCTCGTCGCCCGCAGCAATCTTGCCTGGAGCGCAACCCTCGCGCTCAACGGCATCAGCGGAATCGGACTCAAAGGCGGAGACTGGGCTTGCCATCAGATCGAACACGCCTTTTCCGCACTCAATCCATCCATCGCCCACGGCGAGGGACTCGGAGTCATTTTCCCCGCTTGGATCGAATATATGAGTGAAAGAGATCCCAAACGTTTCCAATATTGGGCAAAAAACGTCTGGGGCGAGGACAGTGTCTCCCACGCTTTGCGCAGCCTGCGCGACAAGATCGAATCCTGGGGTTCAGCCACCAACCTTCGCGATCTCGGTATCAAGATAAATGACCTGCCCAAGATCCTCGAGATCATCATGAGCAGCAAGACCATCGGCGCCGTCAGCAAATTCAACTCCGCAGAGATTGAAGCGCTGCTCATGCTGGCGTATTAATCTAATTTAACCGGGAGATTGAGAATAGGGCTGGGATCGATAAAACCGGCTCGATAGTAATAGATTAAATCTGTCTGAATAGGTATGATTGGGGAATCACGCTTTTGCTGAGGTTTCGCCTTTACGCAAAAAAAACGTTGGCGATGGCGGCGACCTACTCTCCCACACAGTTGCCCATGCAGTACCATCGGCGCAGATGAGCTTAACTTCTGTGTTCGGGATGGGAACAGGTGTTGCCTCACTGCTATAACCACCATCGCCAACGCCTCTAAAAT
>JAUYAR010000107.1 GCA_030693415.1 Candidatus Cloacimonadaceae bacterium
GACTCATTACGGACTAAGTCCGTATTGACTCCGTAATGCTAAGGAGGTAGCGCCGGATGCCGATCCTGCGGAGTGCCTGCAAATAGTTAACCTGCAATGAGTTAACCATTGGGGTGGTAAATTCCGGTTTCCCATTGCATAATCTCATGGAACGCCTTCTCATGGAGCGCCTTCTCATGGAGCGCCGACGTCCCCGTCGGCGACTGTGGCGATAAACCTGACACATCTGCCAATTTCGTAAATCATCTACAAATCTATAACCGATCCTGCGGACAGGAACCGACGGGGACGTCGGTAATTCCATATCATGGAGCGCTGAATCTCATCTCTGATCTCTCTGTTTCTCTGTGGTGAAATTCATCTCTCATCTCTCTCACTTTCCCCTTGCCAAAATTACCGCATTTCCTCTTTTTGGATTCGTCTTGATTAAACAAATGAAAAATACAGGAGATTTAGTGAATAATAGAAGCCGCATTCTGCTCTGCTTGCTGTTGCTGATCGCTATCAGCCCGGCTTTGCATGCCTCAGGTTTTGCCGAAAAAACTGTGTCCTGGCTGCGGGGATATGGACTCCAACCCACATGGATCGTACTCATCATTTCGATGCTGCCTTTGATCGAACTGCGCGGTTCCATCCCGGTGGCGATATTACTTTTCAATATGCACTGGACGGAGGCGGTGTTGCTATCAGTGATTGGAAACATGATCCCGATCCCTTTCATTCTGCTATTGATGGATTGGTTTTTTGCCCTGATCAGTAAAAACCGGCATGGTGCGCGTTTCACGCAGTGGATTTTCAAACGCACCCGACGCAAGGGAAAGGTCATCGAAACATATGAGGCGCTTGGGCTTGCGATCTTTGTGGGTATTCCTCTTCCTGGAACAGGAGCTTGGACAGGGTCCTTTGCCGCCAATATCTTTGGCATCCGTTTTTGGAAAGCGATGCTGTATATCTTCATCGGTGTGCTGCTCGCCGCAACAGTGGTAACACTGCTTTCCCTGATGGGAAACATTGCAGTGGCGACAAGGTGAGATATGAATAAAGCATATAGTATCTTCTGGCTGGTGGGCGAAAGTTCCGGAGACCTGCATGCCGAACTGGTGATGAAAAGCATCAACGAATCGATCCCAAACGTCCGCCACGTGGGCATCGGCGGTCCCCGTATGCAACAGATGGGTTTAATTCCGCTATATCCCTTTAGTCGCTTTGCCGTTATGGGTTTCGTTGAGGTGATCAAACATCTCTTATTCTTTATGGGAGTGGAGCGCAGGATCAAAAAGCTATTCAAAAGAGACAAACCCGATCTTGCGATTCTGGTGGATTATCCCGGTTTGAATCTGCGCATCGCCGATCTTGCCGACAACCATCGCATCCCGGTGCTCTATTTCATTTGTCCGCAGTTTTGGGCATGGAAGCATGAACGGGTCTATAAACTCAAAGCCAGTGTTCGCCACACCGCCTGCATCCTTCCATTTGAGAAGGAACTGCTTGATATTCACAACGTTACTTCCACATACGTGGGGCATCCAATCGCGGAGGAAGTCAAATTTGACCTCGACCGGCAATCTTTTGCAACGTTCTTTTCTCTGGACGCCTCCAAACGCTGGATCGGGTTCTTTCCCGGATCCCGCAACGACGAGATCAAACGCATGCTCCCCGTCTTTCTGGAAACGGCGAAACGCTTTGACGGGCAGGATTATCAGATCCTCTTTTCCAAATCCCGCTCCGTGAACCACACCCGCTATATGGAAACTATCGAGCAAGCTGGCGCAAAGGGAATCCATCTCATCGACGGATACGCCTATGAGATGATGAAATATTGCGACCTTTTGATTTGCACCTCAGGAACCGTGACCCTTGAAGCAGCCTTCATCGGTACGCCTTCCATTATCGCCTATAAAGCCTCTCCCGTATCCTATCGGATCGGAAGATACTTCATCCGCATCAAGCGTATCGGCTTGCCAAACATTGTTTTGGATGCCGACGTCCTACCGGAAATGATTCAGGACGATGTGACCCCCGCGAAACTCTCTTATCAGGCTGCCGCCTTGCTGGACGATCCGGAAAGGATGATTGAAATCAAAGCCGAACTGCTGAGATTGAAAGCCATGCTCAGCGACCGCAAAGCCTCGGTGGAAATGCTCAAACTGGTCAGAAATCTCCTCAGGATCGATGCCTAAAATCCTCTTTTATCTGGAGAAAAAGCTCGCCGCCTGGTTTCTTCGGGCACTGAAAAAGACATTGCATTTCACGGTCGTCAATCAGAATCCGGATGCGCTGCGCTGCGTCTATATGTTCTGGCATCGCAATTTGCTGATAATGGCTTTACAGAGAATGTGGAGCGGAGCGGGAGTGCTGATCTCCTCTTCCAAGGACGGGGAATTGATTGCGGGACCGATTTCGGAATTGGGCTATAAAACAGTGCGCGGATCGAGCTCCCGTCAGGGCTCCAAAGCGCTCAAGGAAATGATCCGCCTCAGCCGTGAAGTCTCTTTGGCGATCACTCCGGACGGACCCAAAGGACCCGTTTTCACCATCCATCCCGGCATCTATCAGATCGCCCTGCTGGCAAAGATTCCGATCATCCCAATCGTCGCTCACGCGGATAAGGAATGGATCTTCAATTCCTGGGATCGCTTTCGAGTGCCGAAACCTTTTGCCCATATCACTATTTACTATGGCGATCCCATCTATCTGACGGATAAAGAACAGATCCCCGAGACCGAGCGGAGAATCAGAGAGTTTATGGACTCTACTGAAAGACAAATTATGGCTGGGCTGCTATAAGAAGATGGGGGGAAAGGTGAGAGATATTCACCCGCTCACCTGTTCACCAGTTCACTTTCAGGGTGGAAGAGTAGCTTGAGAGCCCCGCGGGGATATTGCTATTGACAAAAACAGGGCATCTCTAACGTGGTAATCTGTTAAATAGAATAATTAATGCGATCATGGAGGATAAATGACTGCAATTAAACGTGTATACACCTTTGGCGACGGAAAAGCCGAAGGTAAAGCCGGAATGAAAAACCTCCTGGGTGGAAAGGGTGCCAATCTTGCCGAAATGAACCTTATCGGCGTGCCCGTCCCTCCCGGATTCACAATAACAACCGACTCTTGCAATGAATATACAAAGCTCGGCATGGTGAAAGTCCGCGAACTTCTGGAGACCGAAGTCAAAGCCGCTGTCACTTACATCGAAGAACTAATGGGTATGCAATTTGGCTCGGACGAAAACCCGCTTTTACTTTCCGTCCGATCCGGTGCCCGCGCTTCCATGCCGGGGATGATGGATACAATCCTCAATCTCGGCATGAACGACAACGCCGTGCAGGGCATCATCAAAAAGACCGGCAACGAACGCTTTGCCTGGGATAGCTATCGACGTTTCGTCCAAATGTACGGAGACGTCGTTTTGGGTCTCAAACCAGCCAGCAAAGAGGAAGAAGACCCCTTTGAAGTGATCATTCACCAGATGAAACATGACAAAAACATCGAAAACGATCTTGATCTCAGTGCCGGTGATTTGAAAACCCTTGTATCCCTCTTCAAAAAAGCCGTCAAGGACAACACCGGACACGATTTCCCCAGTGATCCATGGGAACAGCTCTGGGGATCGGTTTTTGCCGTTTTCGATAGCTGGAACAACGACCGGGCGGAGTTTTACCGTCAGTTGAATTCCATTCCAGGCGAATGGGGCACCGCAGTGAACGTTCAAGCGATGGTATTTGGCAACATGGGCATCACCAGCGCTACCGGAGTCGCTTTCACACGCGATGCAGGCACTGGAGAGAATGTCTTCAACGGCGAATATCTGATCAACGCCCAGGGCGAAGACGTCGTAGCCGGGATCCGCACTCCGCTACAGATCACCAAAGAAGGCTCTCAACGCTGGGCAGTGCTCACCGGTGTTACCGAAGAAGATCGTGCCGCGAACTATCCATCTCTGGAAGAAGCGATGCCGACCGTCTATCAGGAACTTTTTGACACTCAAAGAAAGCTTGAAGACCACTCCAAAGATATGCAGGACTTGGAATTTACTATTCAGGAAGGCAAACTCTGGATGCTGCAAACCCGCAATGGCAAGCGCACCGGATTTGCAATGGTCAAGATCGCCATGGACATGCTTCACGAAGGCAAGCTGGACGAAAAAACAGCGCTGCTGCGCATGGAACCAAACAAACTTGACGAGCTTTTGCACCCTGTCTTTTCCAAAGCCGGTCTCGCAAACGCTAAAGTCCTTGCCAAGGGACTTCCCGCTTCTCCAGGCGCCGCCACCGGACAGATTGTTTTCTTTGCCGATGATGCCGAAGCCTGGGCTGCGGATAACAAACGCGTCATCCTTGTCCGCATCGAAACTTCTCCGGAAGACTTACGCGGAATGAACGTCGCCAGAGGAATCCTAACTGCCCGTGGCGGAATGACTTCGCACGCGGCAGTAGTCGCCCGCGGCATGGGTAAATGTTGCGTTTCAGGCGCCGGAGCGATCAAGATCGACTATCGTGCCAGAACCATGACCGTGGATGGAATCATCTTCAAAGAAGGAGATTGGCTATCCCTCAACGGCAGCACCGGTCAGGTGCTCGAAGGCAAGATCGAGACCGTCGATCCCGAACTCAGCGGAGATTTTGGCGATCTGATGAAACTGACGGACAAACACACGCACATGAAGGTTCGCACCAATGCCGATACACCCAAAGATGCCGCTGTGGGGCGTAATTTCGGAGCTGTAGGCATCGGACTCTGCCGCACTGAACATATGTTTTTTGAGGGCGACCGCATCAAAGCCATGCGTGAAATGATCCTCGCCGACGACGAAGCCGGGCGCAGAAAGGCTTTGGACAAACTGCTGCCGATACAGAGAGCTGATTTTGAAGGAATCTTCGAAGCTATGAACGGATTCCCAGTCACCGTCCGTCTGCTCGATCCTCCTTTGCACGAATTCGTTCCTCACGAGGAAGATCAGCAGGAAGAGATCGCCATAGAACTCGGCATATCCCTACAAAAAGTGAAAGATCGCGTGCACTCTTTGCACGAATTTAACCCCATGCTCGGTCACCGTGGCTGCCGCCTTGGCAACACCTATCCGGAAATCACGGAAATGCAGGCACGTGCCATCATCGAAGCCGCGCTCGCCGTCAAAGCCAAGGGCATCATCGTGCTGCCGGAAATCATGGTTCCGCTGATCGGCACTCAGGCAGAATACAAGCTGCAAGAAGAGATCATCCGCACAACAGCGGATAAGGTTTTTGGCGAGAAAGGCGATACTATCGACTATCTTGTCGGAACGATGATTGAAATCCCCCGCGCTGCTCTGACAGCGGACAAAATCGCCGAAAGCGCAGAATTCTTCAGTTTCGGCACCAATGATCTCACTCAAATGACTTTCGGCTACTCACGCGATGACGCCGGAGTCTTTCTTCCTGTCTATCTTGCCAAACATCTGCTCAAAAACGATCCTTTCCAGATCCTCGATCAAGAAGGCGTCGGACAACTCATTCAGATGGCTATAGACCGCGGACGCAGCACACGTCCCGACCTCAAAATCGGAATCTGTGGAGAACACGGCGGAGAACCCTCTTCTGTGGAGTTTTGCCACCGTGTGGGCATGAACTATGTGAGTTGCTCTCCATACCGCGTTCCGATCGCCCGCCTCGCAGCAGCGATGGCAGCCATTCGGTAAAAAAGAGTCTAATCATAGAAATATACTATTGATACAGAGTTACTTATGCGGGATTTCGATCCCGCTTTTTTTTCAAACACAGAGATGGAGAGTGGAGATGTTCAACACAGTGTAGGTGGAAAGGTGGAGCTGACGCCAACCGATAGTTACGTTGGAGGATCGGACAACCTCGTTTGATCCAAATCGCTGGTTATGGGATGTCGCCCCTGCGGGGCTAATCCACGCAGTCGCTTTGCCACCCTTCCACCCTTCCACCTTTCCACCATTCCACCCTTCCACCCTTCCACCTTTCCACCCTTCCCCAATAACAAAAAAACCTTGACCAAAAAAAACAGAATAAAAGAATGGCAGCAAGAGGTATTTATGAAAGACGACGTATTATACGGCAAAGAAATGCCGGAAAGCAAACAGGAGAAACTGAAAGAACGTATTGTCGATATCGACGATAAGAAGATGAAGTTCTATGAAGAGTTGCGCAAAAAAGCCAAGGACTGGACGAAGCTCAAATCCGGTTCTTTGGGTGGAAAACTGAGCGAGTATCTCTTTCTGCTGCCCGATTTCTTCATTCTGGTGAGCCGTCTGGCGCTCGACAAACGCGTCCCCGCCAAGCGCAAACTGTTGATCGGAGGCATCATCGCCTACTTGATAATGCCCTTTGACATCATACCGGATATGATCCCCGTGATCGGACACATCGATGATCTCGTGATGGTCGTCCTGGGGCTCAATCTCATCCTCAACGACACCGATCCCAAAGTGCTGCGCGACAATTGGAGCGGCGATGGAGACGTCCTCGATCAGATCAAAAAAATCACCGCTGTAGCGGAAAAGTTCCTGGACAAAACCATTCTCAGCCGCATTAAAGGATGGCTTGGCACCAAAAGCTGATATGCAAAAATTACTGATTGCTTCTCATAACCGCGACAAGGTGAAGGAGATTGCAGACCTGCTTGCAGGCTTGCCGCTCGAAGTGCTTTGCACCGATGATTTCCCTCACCTGAAACCGACTGTCGAGGATCAGGATACGATAGCTGGAAACGCTATGAAAAAGGCGCTTGAAACCGCGCAGCAAACTGGTTTGATGACCCTGGCGGACGATACCGGCTTATTTGTTCACGCTCTCAATGACGAACCCGGAATCTTTGCCGCGCGCTATGCCGGAGAGGATTGCAGCTACCGTGACAACCGGCTCAAAGTGCTGGGAAACATGGAAGGCAAAGCCGATCGCCGAGCTACTTTCAAGACCTGTGCAGCACTCGCCGATCCCGATGGCGTCATCGCCATCAAAGAAGGGTGCGTCGAAGGCTACATTACCGATGCGGAGAGAGGGGAAAACGGATTTGGCTACGACGCCGTCTTTGAGGTGAAAAGCACCGGTAAGACCTATGCCGAGATGAGCCACTGCGAGAAAAACCGCCTTTCCCACCGCGCTCTGGCAGTTCAAAAGATCATTCCCGTGATTTCTCACGTGATCGGTGAGAACACATAGTATTTTATTTCAAGGAGAAGATATGATAAAACCTCAGGTATTCAGACAATATGACATCCGCGGAATCGTTGGCGAAGAGCTGAACGGCGAATCCTATTACCTGATCGGAAGAGGATTTGGCACCTACATCCGGGAAAAAGGACTGAAAAGCATCGTTGTCGGTGGAGACGCGCGTCCCAGCACATCCGAGCTGATGGAAGAATTTGTCCGTGGTGCTCTGGAAACCGGCTGTGACGTCACTGAAATCGGCATGGTCGCCACCCCTGTGCTCTATTTTGCCATCTGGAAACTCAAAATGGATGCCGGCGCGATGGTGACCGCCAGCCACAATCCCTCGCAGTATAACGGCTGCAAGCTCAATCTCGGGCTCGCAAGCGTATTCGCGGAAGAGCTGCAAAAAGTGCTGCAAATCATCCTAAAAGGCGAGTTCTTTAGCGGAGCTGGGAAACATGAGATTTACAACCAACTCGATGAAGAATATATGTCTTACATCGTTGACAACATCAAGATCGAGCGCCCGGTGAAGGTGATCGTCGATGGCGGAAACGGCATGGGCGGACCCTACCTTCCAGAGATTCTCAGAAGACTGGATTGCGAAGTGATCGAAATGTACTGTGAGCCGGACGGAACCTTCCCCAATCATCACCCTGATCCCACGATAGAGAAGTATATGGTGGATCTCAGCCGCGGCGTAATCGATGCCGAATATGAGCTCGGAATAGGACTGGACGGCGATGCAGATCGCATCGGGGTCGTCGATGAAAAGGGTAAAATGCTCTTCGGCGACCAGATACTCAACATCCTCGCCCGCGAGTATCTGAAAACTAATCAGGGCAAGACCATCATCGCCGACGTCAAGTGCTCCAAGAACCTCTATGACGACATCCGCAAGCAGGGCGGCATCCCGATGATGTATAAAACCGGACATGCAAATATCAAGATGAAGATGCAGGAAATCGGCGTTGAATTCGCCGGCGAGATGAGTGGTCATGTCTTTCTGGCAGACCGCTATCTGGGTTTTGACGACGCCATTTATGTAAGCTGCCGCTTTCTTGAGATCGTCGGCAAAGCAAGTTCTCCCGTCAGCACCTATCTTGCCGATCAACCCAAGATGTACAACACTCCGGAGCTGCATATCCAATGTCCGGACGCGCGCAAATTTGAGATCGTCGCCAATATCTGTGACGAATTCAAAGCCGAAGGCTACGACGTGAACGACATCGACGGCGCCAGAATCACTTTCCCGGACGGCTGGGGGTTGATCCGCGCTTCAAATACGACTCCGGTGCTGGTCACCCGTTTCGAAGCTGAGACCGAAAAGCGGATGAACGAGATCAGAGAATTGGTCGAAGGCAAGATCAAGAAGTACTCATAATTGAATTAATCATAAATAGGAGGATGCCATGAGGCTCCCTCTATCTTTGTGAATCTCTGTATTTTAGCAAAGAAAAGGCGAGATCGGAATCCCGCCTTTTTCAAAGCATCGGAATGCTATCTAAAGTCAATTCTCATCGCTTCGACGAGGGCAGGAAGATCATTTAAAAACAGCTCTTTTTGCTCTCCGCTGAAGAAGTCTTTTAGCTGTCCCACACCGCGTGCGATTTCTTCCTCGCCGATGATCAGGGCAAATCTTGCATTCAGGTTGTCAGCCGCTTTGAGCTGGGCTTTGAAGGAAGTCTTGTCCGGATCGTATTCGGCATAGACTCCGGCATAGCGGAGATCGTTCAAAAGCGGGATGGCTGCTGCTTTTGCGGTTTCGCCAATGGTGATGATATACACATCAGGAGCGGGAGGTTTGCCCAGATCGATGCCCTGATCTTCAAGTGTAAGCAACAGGCGCTCAAAACCTCCGGCAAAACCGATGGCGGGAATGCTCTTACCTCCGATCTGTTCGATCAGTCCGTTGTAGCGTCCACCTCCGGCAAGTGAGTTTTGGGCGCCGATGCCTTCATAGACGATCTCGAAGGCGGTATTGGAATAATAATCCAGTCCGCGCACGATGCGGGGATTGATCGTGAAAGGGATGCTCATACCCTTCAGATAGCTCTGCACTTCTGCGAAATGGGTTTGGCATTCCTCGTCAAGAAAGTCGTTCTGTGTGGGAGCGCCTACACCCAATGCCTTGCAGGACGGAACTTTGCATTCCAGAAGACGCTTCGGCTTGGCATCAAAGCGCTTTTGGCAATCGGAACAAAGCTCGCTCAGATGAGGCTTGAAATGGTCTCTCAGCGCGTCTTCATAGGTACTCGAACAACTTGGGCAGCCAACGCTATTGAGCTCCAGACGGATGTTGGTTAGCCCCAGCTTGGTTAGATAAGACCATAAAATGGCAATAACTTCCGCATCGTAATAGGCATTGTTGCTGCCGATGAATTCGATGCCATATTGATAGAATTGACGGAAGCGTCCCGCCTGGGGACGGTCATAACGAAACATGGGACCGATATAGTAGAGCTTTACGCGCGAGGTGAGGACATCCATGCGGTTTTCCACATAGCTGCGCACCACCGGAGCAGTGCCTTCCGGACGCAACGCAAAGCAGCGTCCCTTGCGATCTTCAAAGCGGTACATCTCTTTTTGGATGACATCCGAGCTCTCACCGGCGCTACGTTCAAAGAGATTTGCCTGTTCAAAGACAGGCGTGCTGATCTCTTCATAGCCATAAGCGCTCGCGATCTCTCTGAAGACGGCGATAACTTTCTGCCATTTATAGCTTTGGGCAGGAAGGATGTCATAGGTTCCGCGCGGGATCTTATATTCCATTATTACCTCGATATTATGTCTGTGCCAAGTTTGGGATTCCGCCTCATCCGTCAAGAATCAAATGCCGGGTATTTCACTTCGACGAGATACAAGCCCTCTGCCGGAGCGGGCATGCCGAGCTTCTGCCTGGGCTGCGCCTCGGCAAGGATTTCGGCAATCACTGAGGGATCCAAAGAGCAGTGAGAGATATCCACAATGGTGCCAACGATGCGGCGCATCATGTTGTGCAGAAAGCGATCGGCACGTATTAGGAAGACGATATCCTCCCGATGCGTCAATATCTTGATGTCTTTCACGTCGCAAATCCGATTCGGCACTGCCGGATTATGCTTGCCAAATGAAGAATAGTCATGTGCACCAAGCAGATATTTGGTGCAGGCTCGCATGCTCTCCAGCTCATAACGCTTGTGGGGAATATAACCCTTGTAGTTTCGGTTGAAAGGCGTCCGATCCCGCGTGAGCAGATAGACATAGCTGCGTTGACAGGCATCGAACCGGGCGTGAAAGTCATCCGCCACCGGCTTGATATCCAGCACCTTGACATCGTCTTTGAGATATCTGCGAAAAGCGCGAATTAGCCGCTCGGGAGTCATCGCTCCTTCATAATCGAAGTGGGCGCATTGCGCCAAAGCGTGAACTCCGGCATCGGTTCTGCCGGAAGCGGTGACCTGGTTGCCAAGGGTGGAAAACATCGCCAAGGCGGTTTCCAGATATTCCTGCACGCTGCGTTGGTTTTTCTGTTTTTGCCAGCCGTGGAAGGCGCTGCCGTCATACATCAGTTTCATCAAAAAGCGCGGCATCGATATCCTAAATAGAGCTCAAAATCACCATCATCGCGATCAAACCGAGGGCGATGAGATTGGCGTAAACGCCTTTGATAGAAGCGCTTGCCGCATCATTGAAACTACTGTTGATTCTGGATTCGATTTCTGCCGATTGAGCATAGCTTTCGCGAGCGCCCTCGATGACTGTATCGATCAGGGTTCCGAGGTTGCTTTCCGCTTTGATCCGTTTTCCGGCAAAGACCTTGGCGTAGGCTCTCACAAAGAGGATCGTGGCAAGAACAAACACAACTGCTTTCTCCCCCAGACGGTATTTTCGTAAGCCCGCTGTATCCCGGACAAAGGCGTTCAAAGTGAGATTGCCAAGTGCGAAGACACCGAGGATGATGTAGAAAACCAGCTTGGTGCTGAAGATGATGCGAGCTGGGAAAGGGACTGCAAACAAAGTTGCGAAAAGCCAGTATCCTACAAAGATAGGCAGGCTCCTTCGCACAGCGTTCAAGCACTTGGCATACAAGCGGATGTCCAAAATGCAGAAGGTCAGCAAAAGCGCGCTTTGATAGAAAAGCGTGAAAAGTTTGGCGTCCAGGCTGCCGACAACGCCGATAGCGATGATCAGCAGGCGCAGAAAGAGGTGTTGGCGAAGCAGGGGGGAATTGTTCATTCCTGGGTTGGGATTTCAGGTGTTTCCGGTGGCGGGGGAAGCTCCTCCGTCTTGGGTTTGTCCGCCACATCCACGTCGGTTTGTATCTCCTCATCCGTTTTCTTTTCAACATCTTCAGCAGCTTCATCCAGTCCGGGATCGGGTTGTTCTTCATCCATATCCGGTATTGCTACTTTCAAGCTGTCCGGCACCGGACGCTGTTTGTTGAATATAAATGAAGTGCCGTCGTAGAGCCTGCGGATGAGTGTGGCATAATTTCCGATTTTTTCGAGCTTCAAAGTTTCATTAAAATATGGCTTGGCAGCGGTGGTGTCCTTCACTTCGATAAAGTAATGCCAGCCCAGGCGAAAGTTTGCCTTGAGGCGGATGGGATTAAATACCGAGACGGAAAGCTCTGCCAAAATAGTCTTCATCGAATCCGGTGCGCTCTCATAAAGCCCAAACGCATGATCCAGCCTGATCTCTTGAGCTTCCTCGATCGGATCGACAAGGCGCACTGGATTGCCGGCGCGCAAGGCTCTGAGAGCGTTTGTATATTTATTGAGCGGAAATCTCTCCTGCATGATGGCAAAAATGCCAGATATCCGATCCTGGTTTTTCCCGGCTTTATTATATAAGCTCGCCTGCGCAAAATACGCAAAGGGGATGATTTCGCTGTTCAAGCGCAGCAGGATGACATCCAAAGCGGCGATCCTGGTTTCCAGCGACTTGATATCCGCTGAGATGGCGCGTTTTTCCGCATTTTGAGGTTGTGGAATATCCTTTGGCACATTTGTGGAGTCCGGCGGATCGGTCGCTGCAATGCTGTCGGCGCGTGGAATAGTGTTCAGCAAAGCCATACTTGCCTGTTTTTCCATCAACGAAGCTTGAAGCGAATCCCGCTCCGCGATGATCCCGGCATCGGATTTGATCAGGCGGTCATACATCGCCAGCGAGGAATCCGGCAATGCCAGAGGATCAAAGTATTTCTCCGCGCTAAGCACATGATAATCCACAAATTGTTGCAGGTTCGTCTTGAGGGAAAGATTCTGGTTTTGTTTGAGCTGATTCAGCGCCGCCACTTTGCTTTGAGCGACGGGAACGTATTCCGAATTGGGGAATTCCGCGCGCACGCGGTTGTAAGCAGTGGTGGCTTTGGTGATGTCGTTTTGTTTGTAAAAGTGAAACTCGCCGAGGTGGAAAAAGGCTTCGGCGGCAGCGGCGGTGCGTGCTGAAGTTTTGCCGAGATCCTCGATCTCATTGATGCCTTCAGCATCCTTTCCCTGCGCAAAAAAGAGCCTGGCGCGCAATACGCGCACTTGGGCAAGTTTATCCGGACGGAATTCATCACGAATAAGCGAGGAAACCAATTGGCTGCTCTGATCATAATTTCGCAGATGGAAGTGATTGAGCGCGATGTAATAACGCGCCTCAAGCCGGAGGTCTTTGGTGATGCGGCGAATCGCCACCAGTTTCTTAAACTCCCGCAGGGAAGCCTCATAATCCTTCTGGACGTAGTAGTTTCTGCCAAAAAGGAAGAAGCCTTCGCCATACTGCTTCGTTTGGGGATATTCGTTGATGATCTTTTCCAGCCAGAACTGGGCACGGTAATAGTCCTTGTCCAGTATCTCAAATTCCGTCAGCACCAAGAGCGCCTGAGGATGATGATCGCGGAAGCGGGGATCGCGGACAAATTGTTCCAAAAGCATTTCCGCTTCCTGAGGACGGTTGATTTCGCGCAGCACTCTGGCGAGGAAAATATGCGCTTCCGGCACGTGTTTGCTATCCGGAAAACCCGCAATCAAAGCTTCGAACTGATCCTTCGCCTGAAAAGCGCTATTGCCTTTGTAGTAAAGGGCTTTCGCCATCAGAAAGAGGGCGTCGTCCATGATCTTGCGGTTCTTGTGTTCGGTGATGATGATACCGCATTTCTGGATTGTCTTGGTATAATCCGCGATCGCTTGCGGAGTGGGTCTGCCATTGGTATTTAGCGGACGTTCCAGCGCGGATTTGTAATACTTTTTGGCGTTATACATCGTGTTGTTCAACCCGCAGGAGAACAACGCGACCATCAGGACGAGCGGGACAAGGCGAAATCTCTTCATAGAGTATCAAGTCCACCGAAGGCGATTATGTTGTCAATACAAATCTATGCCGCTGCCGCGAACCGCTTCCAGTATGGCTGCGGATTTGAGCAAGGCGATTGCGGAATTGATATCTGGATACATCACCCGGTCATGGGAAAGCGGATCCACACACTCTCGCAGCAAAGCGACAGTTGCACTCAGTGCCAGAGATGATCTAAGCTCCCTCTGCTCAATGGCTTGCGCGGCGATGAGCAACTCGATTCCGAGCACCGAGAGAACGTTTTCCGTCACCTGTAAAAGCTTATTTGCCGAAACGGAGCCCATGCTGACGTGATCTTCCTGATTGGCGGAAGTGGGGATCGAATCCACCGACGCGGGATGGGAAAGCACCTTATTTTCCGAAACAAGCGAAGCCGCCGTAAGCTGGGCGATCATAAAACCGGAATCTATACCCGGTCTCAATGCCAAAAAAGGCGGCAAACCACGATTCAACGCGGGATTGAGCATCTGTTCCATGCGCCGTTCAGAGATCGAAGCCAGTTCACTGACCGCAATCGCAAGGGTATCAAGAGAAATCGCCAAAGGTTCGCCATGAAAGTTTCCGCCGGAGATGATTTTTTCTTCCTCGGCAAAGATCAGAGGGTTGTCCGTGGCGGAATTGATCTCGATCTCCAGTACTCCCCGCACATAAGAAATGGCGTCTCGCACTGCACCATGCACCTGTGGAGAGCATCGCAAAGAATACGCGTCCTGAACGTTTCGGCAAGTGCGGTGAGATTCACGTAATGGGCTATCTTTCAGCAAATTGCGGATGTTTGCGGCAGAGGCTTTCTGCCCCGGATGCGGTCTCAGATTATGGATCAATTCGTCAAAAGCGCGAGGGGTTCCCAAAAGCGCGTCGATGCTGATGGAAGCGATGATATCGGCATATTTGCACAAGCGTTCGGCTTCCAACAGCGAAAGCACTCCCAAAGCTGCCATCACCTGGGTGCCGTTGTTGAGCGCGAGACCTTCCTTGGCAGCGAGTTCGACCGGTTTGATTCCAGCTCTTTGCATCGCTTCGGCACCGCAGAGCACTTCGCCATGATACTCCGCCTCGCCTTCTCCCAAAAGCGGTAAAGCCAGATGAGAAAGGGGTGAAAGATCTCCGCTGGCGCCGACGGATCCACGCATGGGGATTACCGGGTGAACGCCTTTGTTGAGCATTTCGACCAGAGTTTGCAATGTTTCAATTCTGATGCCGGAATATCCTTTGGCAAGAACGGCAATCCTCAGCAGCATGATGGCACGGGTCTGTTCGATGCTATATGCCGCGCCGATGCTTGAGGCATGGCTTCGGATCAGATTGAGCTGCAACTCTTTGATGTTTTCAACTGGGATGCCGATCGTGCTGAATTTGCCGAAACCGGTGGTCAATCCATATACCGTCTGCCCTTCGGAAATGACCTTGTCCACGTATTCGCGGCATTTTTTCACCTTCTCCAGGCAGGCTTGGGTCAATTCCACTTTGGCTTCGAATGCGGCGACCTGTTCCACCTGTTCAAGAGTGAGTGAGTTTCCGTCTATCAGTATTGTTTGCATTAGATCCTCTATTTTTTTGCTTGTTCAAATCATGGATTTGCTATTTTCGGACAAGTATTTTTCGCTATCGCTTTTTGTCAAACCACTTATTCTTGAACGAGCTGCGGATTTGTCGGAGAATGTTCAAGTCTATCCAGAATGGAGAGAATTGAGAATTGAAAATGGAGAATTGAAGAATTGCAAAATTGGCAGAATTGGAGGCGAAGTTGGTGGCAAATTAGCCAAATTGGCAGAATTTGGCAGAATTTGAAGAGCATTGTCAGGTTCAGCAATTTTATCAGCAGTTTCATGATCATCGTTGTGATTAACGCTGTCAAGTGATAGAGTGGCTTGCCACCACTGTTGGAAGGACAAATTTTGGCAAAAATGGGCAAGGGGTTCTTTCCAATTCTCAATTCTCACCTCTCCATTTTCAATCCTCAACTCTCCATTCTCTCCATTCTGGACGGATTTGACCAGTCTCAAAGTTCGATGTGAGTCTTGCGAAAGAAACTAGTGTCATGTCAAGCATTCCGTGTCGTAAAAAACACACCGTCATTCCAGCGAAGGCTGGAATCCAGTCTTGTAAAACCCCAGCGTGGTGATACGACAACGTGTTGATATACAAATGGTTATTTGTCATTCATCTGGAGTCTTTAATAAAACTGGATTCCAGCCTTCGCTGGAATGACAAACGCACTGGCAAGCTTGACATGACACTAGTTGACAAGAAATCCGGAGTGGTTTTATTGTGGAAAAAAAAGGCTGTTAAGTCTGCAATAACATTGAAATATAGATTACTTGAATAATATGCCAGGATAGAGCCACTTGTTCGCAATTTGAGAGCCAGGCTCTCGGAAAATAGAGCCACTCAATTCGCTGATCAGAGCCACCTTGCCAATTAGTCCCGATATCTGATCATGGATTTATACACCAATCGGTGTAAATACATCCATGGAGGTCACCCCAATGACCCAATATCGAGATATCCTGCGCTTACACAAGCAGGGCATTAGCGGACGCGGCA
>JAUYAR010000108.1 GCA_030693415.1 Candidatus Cloacimonadaceae bacterium
AGCCGAATATATGTCAAGATTTATTATGGTTGCCGTTTTGGTTATTTTTTGCTGTTTTTGGGAAGCGCGCTGTCTATTTATCAATGACTTACGAGCACAAAATTGCAAATTTGACCAATTTCGTGCGAAACTTGGGCTATGATATACGATTGAAAAGTCTTATTCAAATGCAAACATGGCAGTAACAGAATATGTTCAGGTCACCCATTTGACCCATAAAGTTCGGGAAACCGATATCAAATGCCAATGGAATGCCTTATTGGATTTGAATGTCGCTCAGATGAGATTAATCTTCCGTATCAAAAAGACTTCAACGGGCTTATCTGCAAGTATGGACATTCCTGCGCGGCAGTGTATCCGCTTTTTTATAAATACCTTCGGAAGTTTGTCTCAGAGATATTTATCCAGAATAGTATTGCCAAACAGAGTCCAAATGATTGCCGCTAAGGCGATGAAATTGCCAAAAGCGAAGACCATGTCCTTGCTGCGGATGAAGATGACGAAATAGACGATGCCCATCAGCGCCGCGAGGAGGATGATGAAAGGGATGTTGATAAAACCGAAATAGGCTCCCAAACCTGTCAGCAGCCAGATGTCGCCACCGCCGAGACCCTCAGTTTTGCGCACCTTGAGATAGAACCAGGCGATCAGAAAGAGAAAGCAAAACACGGTGACGGAGGTGAACGCCGCGTTCAGGAAAAAGATGTCCGTCCTGTTCCTAAAGAGGGCGAAGATCAAGCCGGCGACGATGATCGGGATCGAAAGCAGATGCGGGATAATGTGGTGCAGGGCGTCGATGAAAAAAATCGGGATCAGCAGACAGAAAAGCAGAGCGTACTTGTAGAAGAGAAAGTTATCAATTCCATATACCAAATGCAAGCCGATGAATAAGATAGGAGTGACGATTTCAACCAATAGATGATGCCAGTGGATGGAAGATGAGCAATAGCGGCACTTTCCGTGCAATATAATATAGCTGAAGATCGGGATATTGTAATAAAAAGGGATCGTCTTTTGGCAGGATGAACAGCGCGAGCGGGGCAATATAATCGATTGTTTTCGGGGGAGACGGTCGATGAGAACATTAAAAAAGCTGCCCAAGGACGCGCCGAGAACAGCCAAGATGATGATAATGATCGCGTTCAAGCTTGTCAATGCCTTTATTAGCGGTCAATCCACGAACGCGGACGCATGATTCCGGTGTTTTGCTTGAATTCAAATTGGATGAGGACGCTGTCGGAGGGTTTGTATCTCAGCGAAAATTCCGGGATGACCTTGTTGGAATTGTCGTCATTGATCTTGAAACTGTTTGAAGCGGTGCCGAAATTGACGAAATTGAGGTCGAGATCAAGCTCCAGCCTTGGACTGAATTGATACTTCAGATGATTGGTATAGCGGGAGAGATAATATCCGTCTCCGGCAGAGCTGGTACCCGCTTCGAAGCCCATCGAATGACGCATCGAGAGGCGGTTTAGGTTCAGAAGGGAAGACCCATTGTTACCATAGGGACTGAACCCCGGTCTGGGCATGTTTATCTGTGCCATGAGCGGCGTCAACATCAGGATGAGTGCGGTGATCGCTAAAATAACTTTCATTAGTTCAACTCCTTTTTACTAAAGGTTTAACCTATATGGGACAATCTAATCCGAATGGCGTTCCTTGTCAAGCCGATTCGTCCTTCAAGAGCTGTCCGAGGCGTTTGATCCCTATTTCGATCTGCTCGAGCGAGGAATAGGTAAAATTCAACCGGAGCGCGTTAAAGCGTTCCTGTCCAGTGGGATAAAACTTGCTGCCGGGAATAAATGATACTTTGTGGTCGCGGGCTTTGATGAAGAGTTCGTCGGCGTTGATGTGTTCCGGCAGCTCCAGCCAGACGAAGATTCCGCCTTCCGGCTTTGTCCAATAAACGCTTTCGGGCATATTGATTTGGAGCTCTTCAAGCATCTTTCTCAGATAAGGATGATAGTGATGGCAGATCGTGTTGATATGACCGGGCATGAAACCCATCTCCAGAAAACGTGCCACGACTCTTTGCGAGACGCAGTCCGGGGTCACGTTCACCTTCTGCTGCCATGAACCCATTTTCTCCACAAGTTCTTTACTTCCTTTGACATAGGCGACACGCATGCCGGGACCGATGATTTTGGAAAAGGAAACCGCTTCGGTGACGATGTCCGAACGCTGAAAATCATGATGGGCGAGGTGAAACAGCGTCGGTAAAGGCTTTCCTGTATAGCGCAGACGCGAATAGGGATTGTCCTCGAGAATGGGGATCTCGTGCTCGATGCAAAAAGCGATCAGTTCCCTTCGCCGGGGAAGGCTCATGGTTATTCCGCCGGGGTTTTGGAAATCGGGGATGGTATAGAGGAGTTTGATCCGCTTTCCGATTTTTTTCAATGATTTTACACGATCTGAAAGCAGGTTCATATCGATTCCGCTTTCATCCATGCCGATGCCATGCAGCTCCGCTTCCAAAGCGTCAAAAGCGACAAGCGAGCCAAGGAAAGTGGGCGCTTCGCAGAGAACGACGTCGCCTGGATCGAGCAAAGCCTTGCCATAATAGTAGATAGCATTTGTGGCGCCGTTGGTAATGAGCATTTCGTCGAGACTAAGCTTGTCATAGCCCTCCCACTTCAAAAGCTGCTGCTTGAGCAACGCGTCTCCTTCGCTGGCACCATATTGGAGGACATCATAACCTTCGAGCTTGACCACTTCTTCAAAGATCTCGGATAACATCTGTTTGGGGAAGGTCGCGGGGGCTGGAAACCCTCCGGCAAATGAGATCATGTCCGGCACGTTTTTGGTGGTCGCCACCAGCTCCCGGATCATGGACGATTTCATGGACTGGCTCACCCTTGAGAACTCGTTTGAGTAGTTCATTGCTTACCTCTATGTGTTTTATTTATAGTAATCAAGGTCTTTCGGGCGTCCACGGCAATCGCTGAAAACGCCCGGAAACATGTTAGGGGTAGATTCGATAGATCATCCTTGGGAAGGGGATGGTTTCGCGGATGTGGTGGATACCGCTCATCCAAGTGACGAGCCGTTCCAGACCGATTCCAAATCCGCTGTGGGGCACCGAACCGTATTTGCGCAGATCGAGGAACCATTGATAGGGTTCGATTGGCATGTTTTCCGCCTGCATACGTGATAAAAGTAGGTCGTGGTCATCCTCGCGTTGAGAACCACCGATGATCTCTCCGAAACCTTCGGGAGCGATGAGATCGCTGCCCAACACGATATCGGGATCAAGAGGATCGCGTTTCATGTAGAAGGCTTTGATCTCCTTGGGCCAGCGTTCGATGAAAACCGGCACGGGTGAGCCTTCGGTCAAGAGAACTTCGTCCGCGGCGCCAAGGTCGCTGCCTTGAGTGATCTCGCTGCCTTTGTTTCTGAGGTATTCAATCGCGTCCCTGTGAGTAATGCGTTTGAAGGGAACATCCGAGGCTCTGAGAGCGTCTTTGTCTCTTTCGAGGATAGTCAGTTCGTTGTCGCATTTTTCCAATACGGTGCGGATGACATATCTGATCAGGTCTTCCTGGATCTGCATATTTTCGTCATGCTCAACGAAAGCCGCCTCGGCGTCCATCATCCAAAACTCGGTGAGGTGCTTGCGGGTCTTGGATCTTTCGGCGCGGAAGACTGGACCAAAATCATAAACGCGTCCCAAGCTCATGATCCCCGTTTCGAGATAGAGCTGACCGGATTGGGAAAGATATGCCATGCCTTCGTCGAAATACTCAAGCTCAAAGAGAGTGGTCGTTCCTTCGCAGGCGTTGGGGGTCAAAATCGGTGAATCGAAACGGAAAAAATCATTTTGATTGAGAAAATCACAGATGGCATAATAGACTGTGTGGCGAACGCGCAAGACCGCCCACTGCTTGCTCGAGCGGATCCAAAGATGCCGGTTTGAGAGCAGAAAATCCGGACCATGTTCCTTCTTACTAATCGGATATTCATCCGCGAGTTGGACGATTTTTACTGAAGTGATGGCGAGTTCAAACTGGTTTTCCAGTTTTTGATGCGGCTTCGGGATGCCGGTGAGAATGAGCGAGGATTCAAGGGTGAGCTTGCGCGCCTGCTCAAATTGCTCATCACCGAGATCGGGTTTGAAGGCAACGCTTTGCACTTCGCCGCTACCATCGCGAATGATGATAAAAAGAAGCTTGCCGCTGTGGCGGATGTTTCGCACCCAGCCCTTGAGCGTGACCTCTTCGCCGATGTAGCCGGCGATATTCTTTACGAGAATGTGTTTCATTTATTGCACCTTGTAATTTTGGATGGAAGTCATGATCTGGAGGGCGATTTGCAGAGCTCTCATACCGGCTGTTCCGTCCACGACGGGGTTTTTGTCATTAAGGATGCAATCCACAAAGGATTCCAGCTCCATACTAAGGGCATCCTTGGTATTTTCGGACAGGTCATAGTGTTGCATGTCAACCAGTTGCTCCGGTTTGATCTCAGAGTTGCCCATCATTAATTGCGGCAGGTATTTCAGGATATCGGCGGATTTTTTCATGATGGTGACGTGCTTTGCTTGGAAATCCAGCGAGAAATAAGCGTTTTTTTGGAAGAAACGGATTTTGCGTTCTTGTTTCATCGATACGCGGGAGGAAGTGACATTGGCGACGGCGCCGTTGGCAAACTCGATGCGGGCGTTGGCGATATCGATGGAAGGCGTGATGATGCCCACTCCGCTGGCTCGTATTTCGGTGACCGGACTATGGACAAAATCAAGGATCAGGTCGATATCGTGAATCATCAGGTCAAGCACCACCGGGACGTCCGTGCCGCGGTGATGAAAAGTGGAAAGCCGGTGGGATTCGATGAACATCGGATCGATGATATCTTCTTCCACGTGGCGGATGACGGGATTGAATCTTTCGATGTGCCCCACCTGAATCTTTAGGTTCATTTCCTTTGCCAGAGCGACGAGTTCCTCAGCCTGCCAAAGTTCCGAAGTGATCGGTTTTTCGATGAAGACGTGGCGTCCCTTTTGCAGAGCGAGCTTTGCCAGTTCATAGTGAGCACTGGTGGTGCTGGCGATATCGACTGCATCGCATTTGTCCAAAAGCGCTGTGTAGCTTTCATACGCGTGCACTCCGAGCTTTTGTGAGATCTCATTCGCTCTGTCGGGATCGCGATCAAAGATGCCAACCAGGTCGCAACCCTCGATCTCGAGAAACTTGCGGGCATGATGCTGTCCAAGATGGCCGACTCCGACCACGCCGATCTTTAGCACTCGACACCTTTATTGAGCTTGAAAGTCAGCTTTTCGATCATGTCTTTGGTCATGGATTCAAGGTCGTATTCGTGTTTCCAGCCCCATTCATTTCTGGCGGCGCTGTCATCCATGGAATTTGGCCAAGAATTAGCGATCGATTGCTTGATGGCATCGACTTCATAGGAAAGGCGAAACTTGGGGATGTATTTCTTGATCGAATCAGCGATCATTTCCGGCTCGAAGCTCATTGCAGTTACGTTGAAACAGTTGCGGTGCAAGAGCTTGGAGGGATCGGCTTCCATCAATTCCACCGCCGCTCTAAGAGCGTCCGGCATATACATCATGTCCAAAAAAGTTCCGGCGCAAAGGTTGCAGGTATAGACACCGTCTTCGATGGCTTTGTAATAAATCTCCACTGCGTAATCGGTGGTTCCGCCACCGGGAAGAGTTACGTTTGAAATGATACCCGGATAGCGCAAACCGCGGGCGTCCACGCCAAATTTGAGGTGATAATAATCGCCCAAAAGCTCCGCCGCTACCTTTGAAATGCCATAGATGGTGGTGGGACGCATCACTGTGTCCTGAGGAGTGTGATTCATCGGAGTAGAGGGCCCGAAAGCGCCGATGGAGGAAGGAGTGAATACCGCGCCCTTGGTCTGTCTGGAAATTTCCAGAGCGTTGAAGAGGCTGTCCATATTGATCTTCCATGAATAGACCGGGTTCCCTTCGCCCTTGGCAGAAAGCACCGCCACGAGATTAAAGATGGTGTCGATCTTGTATTTTGCCACAATGCTGTTCATCTTTTTACCGTCGAGCGCGTCTAAAACTTCGAAGGGACCGCTTTCGAGCATTTTTGTGGGGACATTGGCGTGCAGATCCGTAGCCACGACGTTGTAATCACCATAGATATTTCTCAGATAGGGCACAAGCTCGGAACCGATTTGCCCTGCGGCTCCAAGGATGAGGATGTTCTTCATCAATTTACTCCATAAAGTCAGGTTATTTTATTGTATCACACTGATTTTGAAACACTACTTTTGTCAATGCTTTTCCTCTATTTAGCACCGAAAAGACGGGCAAAGAAACTTGGGTTTTTGCGGCTTTCGATCACGGTGTCCGCAGCGAAGACACACTTTGAAGGATCGTGGATGAGTTTCGCGCCCGGATAAAGAATGATGCGCACCCTCGGTTCAAAGCTGGTCTTTCCGTTCAGGATAAGGGTCGCGCCGTTACTGATTGTGACGCTTGATCCCTTCGCAAAGCGGACTTCGGAAATGGGGAAAAACTCGATCTTTTTTCCTTTTTCGATCGTCACCGCTCCACTGACGAGGCTTTCGGAATCCAGCCTCATGTCTTTACGCAAAGTATGTGGCAGGGTTTCAACCATTTGCAGGAAGATTCCGTCTCCGGGACCGATCTCGACATCGATGGATCCGTTATCGGCAGAATATAGCCTTTTCGTATATGGATCATACAGCGCGAAACCTTTGGCGCTTTTCTTAGAGACAGAAAAACGCACAATCTGCGGCGAGGCGTCCGTGAAATAGTTGTCCACATCGTTGGGAACGATGGCTGGCGCATCTGCGTTTTTATAGACGGCACGGCGATTGACCAGCATGAATGAGGGTGTCCCTTCCGCGTCTTTATAGTATCCGCATTGGACATAGCCCTGGTAGGGATCTTTATTGTTTTGGCTCAATACTTGGATATTAGCGAGATTGAAGGTTGCCGGATCGATGTCAAACTTCGTGCCGCTGATCTGGATTGTGTTGGCGGACTGCCATTTGAGTTTTCGAATAAGGGGTCCATACACGTGGAGCTTGGCATTGGCTTCGCCGAGGATTTGCATCGATATCTCGTCTTCGGGAGCCTCCAGACCAAGATAATTCGGCTCGTGCGACAAAGGACTGACGCGGATATAAGTTCTGTTGCCATGCGGGAATGCCGTTTCCCTGTTCGCGGTAATGGCATAATCGATCACGCCATCCGCACCGTAGCATAAAGGTAATAGCTGCAACATTTTGAGCATGCCGCGGGGAGGCATGAAATAGCGCCATTCGCCAGATTCCGGAGGATTGAACTTTTCGCCGAAGGTCTGGGGAACGAATAAGAGCCTGGTATCTTTGTAATCGTCTGAGCCTTTGATTGTAGATGCAAGCAGATGATAATTGCCGATCACCATGGTCTCAAGCTTGTTCTGAATGAACAGACGGTGGTTCAGATCACTGTTCCAGCGGATCAAAGTTCCTGCTCCGGCACCCCATTCCTGCAAGGCATAGGCATCGAGCATCACGACCGCGGGCTTGGCTTCCTGCAGGAACAACCCAAAATGGAAATAGGGTTTCTCACCGGCAGGCTTGACCACACCATCCGAACCCAGATGAGTGGCGGTGATGAGTTTTTTGCCCCGCTGCGAAAGGAATTGTTCCAGTTTTTTATAGGTGGCGAATTGACCCTGATAGGGTTCGTCCTTGGCATAAAAATAGAGAATATTTCCCTTTTCGTCGATTTTGTCGATCTGATCCAGGCGGCTCTGCAATCGCTTCAATATGGGATTGTTGCTCCTCAAGCCGGATGTCAGAGCTCTGTGTAATTCGTCCTCGATCTCGATATAGTCGATCGCAAGCCTGCCAATGCCATGCCAATAGACCTGCGGATTGATGTGATAGAAATATTCTTCGTTCATCGTCTGTTTGAAGATATCACTGCCGGGTTGAGGCATATCTGCATAGAAATCAAAGATATAGAAACCGGTGTCATTATCGGTCGGCAAGCCTGGATAGGCTTTGTTGACGATGTCTGTGGTATATAATGCGGGGTTTAGGGATTTGAGCTCGAGGCTCAGATATGCCGAATCGTCATAGATGCCATATTCCCCGAGCTTGCTGTCCATAGCGCTGGCTTTCAATACTTTCAGCGAGATGGTCGCCACCTTGTCCATTTGCTGTATTTCGTCCCAGGAGAGCGCCACCCTGAGGTAGAGCTTGTTTTCGGATGTGGGATAAAATTTGAAATCGCGTCCAATTGTGCGTGAAGTTTCCCGGTTTTCCTGTTTCCAGCGAAAACGCGGGTGGGAGAGAGCGATCCCAGCCGGATGCTTGTCCCGTGTATCGCAGATCCAGGCATAGCCGTTTGAAAGACCCTTGGGATCGTGGGGTGAGCGCTTTCCGGTATCATGCTTGAATACATAGTTGTATTTATCATTGACGGAATCAAGGATGGGCAATTTATCCACTTTGAAAGTCTTGTTTTCATAGTCGTAGATATATTCCGCTTCCATGCGCAGATAGTTTCCATGTGCCATGGTCGTGGCTCCGATGAAACTGTCTTTTTCCCATGCCCAATCGTCGATAATCGAATAGATTCCATGTTTATCAAGGGCTTGCAGCGTTTTTGCAAGGCGTCCCTTTTCGGCTCCCTCATAGCGCATCGAATAGAGCACAGTGTTGAATCCGGCATTGTGCAGCAAGCGTCCCAGGTCGTCAAAGACCTTTTCCGTCTGATTTGCGTGGTGCATCTGATATTGACTGTAGGCACCGATGATGAATTCATCTTCATGGGCGCCGAAAAGCATCGTTGCAAACATGAAAGTGATGCAGAATATTAGTGTGTGTTTCATTGGGACTCCTTATATTTCAGCAGTATTAAACTAACAATTATTCCTTTATCAGAAAATGGTCTGGGGGTCAGGGAGGATAAGGTTGAGCACATCATAACCGTATGTCTTGCTATGTGTTCTGACGCAGATCCTCATATTCATCCACTTTTTGATAGTGCCACTTTAGAAAGACGCGGTCGAGCAAAGCGACAACTCCAAAGATGGACATGCTGAGGAGAACGATGACGATAATCACGGCAAAGACATGTGCCGTCTGAAAGGATTTTGTGGCGCGGGTCATATAGATCCCCAGACCTCGATTGCCGCCAAGCCATTCGCCGATCACGGCTCCCATGACGCTATAAGTTGCGGCAAGTTTCAAGCCGGTAAAAAAAGTTGGAAGTGAGGCGGGTATCTTCAAATAACGATATATCTTCCATGAATTTGCGCCCATTGATTTGAGTAAGCGGATTTGTTCGATTGAAACCTGTTTCAATCCGTCAAAGAGTCCAAGAGCGACTGGGAAAAAGCAAACAAGGGTGACCGTGAAGATTTTCGCCGAAATGCCATATCCGAACCAAATAATAATCAGTGGCGCTACCGCTATGATCGGTACAGTCTGCGAGATAACCATATAGGGATAGACGATGCGGGCAAAGACGCGGCTGCCATGCATGAGCACAGCCGTCGCCACACCCATAAGCACCGCCAGTGAAAGTCCTGCAAGAGAAGCATATAGCGTCGGCTTCAAGTGCATCCAGATCAGAGCGTGCGAGTCCCAAAAGACTCTGAGTACCGAAAGCGGGGAGGGAAGAACCCAAAAGCCGATAATGGCTTTTGCGCTAAGGTATTGCCAAATAAAAACAAAAATAACGAAAAAGGATAGCGGCAAAAGCACTCTTGAGGCGCGAGGTTTCACATTTCTCCCAACATCCGGATCTCGGTTTCAAGCCGGACTCCGAAACGGTTAAAAACCGTGTTCTGTACATGACGGATAAGGGCGAGAACGTCCGCCGCGCTTGCTCCTCCGAGATTGACGATGAAACCGCAATGCTTGTTTGACACAGCCGCAGCACCTATTTGGAAACCGCGAAGACCGCAATCATCCACGAGTTTACCGGTATAAAAACCATCAGGACGCTTGAAAACGCTGCCGCCGCTCGGCAAATCCATCGGTTGTTTGTCCCATCGCTGATCATGCAGGTCTTGCATGCGGGCTTTGATAGACGCGGGATCATCATCCATCAAGCGAAAAACGCTGCTCAGATGGATATATCCATGCCTCTGCAGAGCGCTATAACGATAGGAAAAATCGTGCTTTTCTGCCTTGAGATGGATGACGGCATTTGCGCTGGTAAGCGATGCCAATGTGGGGGAGAGGCATTTGCTGCAATAGAGAAGGTCCTTGATCTCTCCGTTATAGGCACCGGCATTCATAAACACCGCTCCGCCAACGCTTCCCGGGATTCCTGAGGCAAATTCCAGCCCCGCCAATCCCTCTTCCGCGGTGAAATCGCATAGAGCTTTCAGTTCTGTCCCACAAAAAGCGCTCACAAATATCTCGTCCCGGGTGATCTTATTTAAAAGAGACGTACTAATAGCGATGCCTCTGATACCGCAATCGCTAACGAGAAGATTCGAACCCTTTCCGATAACCGCATAAGGGACATCGAATTCGAGCGCAAAGACGAGTATCTTGATGAGCTGTGCCTGAGTATTTGGAGTAAACCAGACATCAGCTGGTCCGCCAATTTCAAAAGATGTGTGCAGAGACATGGGCTCGTCAAAGCGGATCAGTCTCATTTCGATCAGATCGGGAAAGTGCTTTCGGGTCAAGTCTTTATGGTCTATGTCCGCCTCCTGGGGGTGCATTGAAAAATCGGGCGATGCCGGAAATCAATTCAAGCTCGTTTTTTGTTTCCACACAAGCGGTGGGGAGCACTTGTTTGAAGTATTCGCCATAGCGTTTGTTTGAAACTCTCGAATCCATGATGAGCACGATGCCGCGATCCCTTCGGCTGCGAATCAGGCGTCCGAAACCTTGACGCAGCTTAAGTAGTGCGTTTGGCAGCATGTAATGCATGAAGGAATCTTTGTTTTCGCGCTCAAGCTTGTCGATGAAGGCTTCCACGATCGGCTCAGAGGGCACTTGGAAGGGGATCTTGAATAGAATCAAGAGCGAGAGCGATTCGCCCTGAATATCGACTCCCTCCCAAAATGAGTTCGTGCCCAGCAGGACTGCGTTTCCGTGGCGTTTAAATTCTTCCAATATAGAAGAGCGGCTGCCGGCTTTGCCCTGCGCGTAAAATGGACGGTTGTTGTGGTAGAGGGTGTCTCCGATGTGGTCATAGACGGCGTTCAGGTCTTTGTAGGAAGTGAAAAGAATCATCGTGCCGACGTTGGTGGAGGTGAGTATCTGTTCGATGCAACCCAGCGCCTGATTGATAAAAAAACTATCCTTGTGCTCGGGCAGAAAGCTCGCCACCATCAATCGGGATTGGGTATCGAAATCAAATGGAGATTCAACGATCGCTTCGCTGATGCGTTTGTCATCGATCAGATTCAAACCACTTTGGGCATAAAAATACTTGAATGAGCCCCTCAAAGCTAACGTGGCGGAGGTGAAAACGATGCAGGGAACATTGTCATAGAGCATACGCTTGAGGTGGTCGCCCACTTCGATAGGGGCATAGCATATCGAGGCGGACGGGATGTTGCGATCCGGCTTGGGGTTATTTTCGATCCAAAGTGCGTAGTAGTCCAGTGCGGGACTATCGATGGCGAGGATGCCACCCTCCATTTCCGCAGCTCGCATTTCAATAGCGCTCGACGTCTCGATCAGGTTGTCATAATTTGGCACCTGTTTACCGTTAAAGGATGAGAGCACGTTGGAGAGGGCTCTAAGCTCTTTTTGAAAGTCTTTCCAGGCTTTGACAAGCGCTGAGATTTGATGGTAGAGTGCGCGATAATCCTCCACCCGTTTGATGCGCAGTTTGCCGAAAGAGCCGGATTTTTCGCAATTGAGCCCGGCTTCGCTAAAAAGCGCGAGGATAATCTTGCGCATTCCGTCCAGATGGGTTTCCAGGTTTTTGGATATGGCGGAGATGTGTTCTTTGCCGCTTGCCGGAATCAGACTCTTGGAGAGATTGAATTCCAGAAGGTGCAAAAAACCGGATTGCCGGCGTTTGTGTGCAGAAGACAAGTTATTGAACAGATTGACGATATCAGCATAACCGATTTCAAAGCCAAGGCTCTTTGCCGCGGTCGCCATCAGGTTGTGCGCTTCGTCCACCACCAGATATTTGTATTCGCCAAGGGTGGTGTTTTCCGCCTTGAGATCCGCAAGCAATAGAGAATGGTTCGCCACAACGACGGAGGCGCTTTCGATATGCTTGCGCAGGCTCATCACAAAGCAGTTTTTGTAGTGGGGACACTTGCGGTTGGCACAGAGATAGCGGTCTGAACAGACCTTGCGCCACAGGATACTGAAACGGGTGCGATCGAAAGAAGAATTCTCGCTGACATCCCCACAGCGCGTAAGCATTTTCCAGATATGCAGATAGAGGAGTGCGTGGGCTTCGTATGGAGTCAATCCCTTGCTCTGCTCGAGCAGCATTTCCTCCCAGCGGCGTTCACAGATATAGTTTTCCCGCCCCTTTACCAATGCGGCTTTGAAAGGTATGGGAAGCATTTCTCTGAGCTGAGGAAGATCTTTGTAGAAAAGCTGTTCCTGGAGGTTCTTGGTGTTTGTGGAGACGACAACCTTGGCGCTCTTGGCATTGGCGAACGCGATAGCTGGAACGAGGTATGAAAAGGACTTGCCGACTCCTGTACCGGCTTCCACACAGAGGAATTTCTCTTGCTCAAAGGCTTCGTTGACCCGGTTTGCCATGTCCATTTGACCGGCGCGAAACTCAAATTTGGGAAACTTGTCGGCAAAGAGACCTTCGGATGAAAAGATGGAATCGATGCTCAGATTTTCCGCTTTATCGAGTGTATGCTCGATGACGTTTTCGCGTCCCTTTTCAGGCAGCGTATGCTTTTGACCCACAAGGGCATAGCGGCGTTGATGATCCACCATGCGAGCGAAGAAACCGGTCAAAGTGTCCGTTAAAAGAGCCTGACGCGAAAGATCGAGCAAACGGGCATTGGTCATCATCGAATAGTGCGTGGAGGCGTGAGTAGCGATGGCGACGAGAAGCTCCCCGGTGACCGTCGCATCCGCGTCCGCCCGATGTGCGTTGTCCAGCCTCAAACCAAATAGACTAACCATCGAGGATAGTTTGTGATCGTTGGTGAACGGAAAATAGATTCGAGCCAGTTCCGAGGTGTCCCAGCTATTGTTTTTGAGTGGAAACTCGCCGCTGCGAACGAGATAGTGATTGATGAAACCGAGATCAAAACCCACGTTGTGCCCCACCAAAACGGAGTCTCCGATGAATTCCCGAAAGTCCTTCAAAGCTTCTTTGACGGGGGGTGCGGTTTTCAGGTCTGCAGGATTGATATGGGTGAGATATTCGATAAATTTTGGCATTGAGCCCTTGGGCTTGGCGAACGTGTCGAAACGTGCCACCTCTTTTCCATGCTCAAAACGGATGGCGGCAAGCTCGATAATCTCGCACTTTTCATAATCCAAACCCGTGGTCTCGGTGTCGATTGCGACGAAATCGAGAGTTTCCCAAAAGACGGGGACATGGTCTATTCCGGTTGTCATGTTAAGCCTGTTAATCTTCTTCTTTATATAGGTTATAGCGTTTTAGTTTCTTGATCAATCCTTGCCGCGAAAGGCCAAGCTCTTTTGCCGCTTGGGTTTGGTTCCATTCACAGGTTTCCATGCTCTTGGCGATCATTTGGCGTTCAAGCTCTTCGATGGCATCTTTGAGCGTCCTTTTGCTGGATAGCATACTGATCATGCGCATGTTTTCCATGAAGCGTCGCACCTCGTCGGAGAAATCCGAACTCTTGATGAAAGTGCCTTCTTCGCAGAGGGTTACGGCGCGCTCGAGCTCGTTTTCAAGCTGGCGGACATTGCCTGGCCAGTCGTATTGTTCCAGCGTCTTCATCGCTTCGTCGGTGATACCGAGCGCGGTCTTGCCAACGCGTTTGTTATATTTGTCCAAAAAGTGGATAGCAAGCAGTGGAACATCCCCGGGCCTGTGTTTTAGCGGAGGAACCTCGATGCGGATAACGTTTAGGCGGTAATAGAGATCGAGGCGGAAATCGCCTTTTTTGACCCTGTCCAGGAGTGAGACGTTTGTAGCACAGAGGACGCGGACGTTGACCTTTTCGGTCTTAGTGGCACCGACGCGTTTGATCTCTCCTTCCTGAAGAAAGCGGAGCAGTTTTGCCTGGGTGCTTTGGCTGATATCGGCAATCTCATCAAGGAAGAAAGTGCCGCCATCAGCGATCTCGAACAGACCCTTTTTATCATAAGCGGCGCCGGTGAAGGAGCCTTTGACGTGTCCGAAGAGTTCGCTTTCCAAAAGAGTTTCCGGCAAAGCTCCGCAATACTGAGCCACGAAAGCCTTGTGACTGCGGTTGCTGCTATAGTGCAAGGCTCTGGCGATGAGTTCCTTTCCCGTTCCGCTGGGTCCTTCGAGGAGGACGGTCGTCGGAGTGTCCTTGACCTTTTCGATAATATCAAAGATCTTCATCATTTCAGGGCTCTTGCCGATGATATTGGCATAGAGATTTCCGCTGTTGAGCTGTTCGCGGATGATGGCATGCGTCTTTTCCAGATTGGTGGAGCGAATGTTTTCGATGATGACGATCACTTGGTTGCAGAGCGCACTGAGCAGATTGATAATGCGTTCGGGAAAGTATTGTGATCCGCTCTTGCAATAGAGCAACACGACGCCGAGAGTGGATTTTCGGATCGAGAGCGGGATCAATATGATGTTGTTATAAACCGGCGCGAAACTTGGCTGTTTCAGGTTTTCCAGCTTGTTTGACTGATAGGTCTTGGTGCAGAGATTCATGAAGGTGTCATAATCGGGATCCTCAGTTGAGAATCCGCGAAAGATCTTATAGTCCCAAGAATCCGGCACGGAACCGCTGGTGTGAAGACAGAGAATGCCGCCGTCCGCGTCGGAGATATCGATCAGGCTGGATAGCGATTGCTCGATGAGGACGTCCAGATCGCTGATCGTATTGAGGTTTTGGGTGATCTCATAGAACTTGTTGAGCAGGTTTTCCTCAAATTTGAGATCCTTCATCTCCATTGAGTACTCGCGGTTGATCTTTTGCATGAGGATGTCATTTTGTTCGAGGAGCTTGATCGAACCGTATTTCTGAATGATCTTTTTGTTGTTTTTGAGGATCTGTAGCGCTTGCTCCCATTCCTTGAGGTCAAAGAGAACTTCCGCCAGCTCATAATTTGCCAGCGAGAGCTCATAATTGTTCGCGGTCTGGACGAAAAGCTTGATCGCCTCGTTGAGCTGTACCTTTGCGGAATCGGGGTTTTTTCTTTCCAAAAGAGCGCGCAGATAGTGTGCTTTGCCCAGTTCGAAGAGACGGTTTTGCTCTTCCGCCAGTTTTTGAGCCTGGCTGATATAATAGTCCGCGCTTTCATAGTTGCGGGTGAGAATGAAATAATACGCTTGCTTTTGGCATCCTTCGATGATCTTGTCGCGCGCGTTTATGGATTTGAAGAAATCGAAGCTTTCCACCAAGTAGCTATAGGCTTCCTTGAATTTGTGCAGTTTGGTGAGGACACTGCCGAGGTTACCATAAAGCTCCGCTTTGATATATTCGTCACTAACGGTGGGCAGGAGCTCGATGCCTTTGAAATAAAGGTCATAAGCGAGATTGAGCTCATTCTGCTTTTCATAGACTTCCCCGAGGTTGTTGAAAGAGCGCAGGAGTCCTTCCGTAAAGTCGTTATCCTGGGATTTGCTGATGCCTTGTTCATAAATGGCGATGGAGCGCGCCCAGTCGCCTTTCTTAAAATAAAGTGCACCGAGATTGTTTAGGGACGCCACAGTATTGCGGTAAAATCCGAATTCGATAGCGGTTTCCAGGGACTTCTTAAGGGCATCCTCCGCTTTGTCATATTCGCTGTGGTCCATCCAGGTGACGCCGATGTTGTTGTAGATATTCGTTATGTTATAGGGTTCGTTCAGCATCTTTTGCAGCTTGAGAGCTTCCTCGAGATAAAATAGAGAACGCTGGGGATCGCCTTTGTCATCCATCAAACCGCCGAGGTTGTTATAGCACACGGAGATACCGTTGAGGTTGAAGTGTTCTTTCTCCAAGGCAAGGCTGTTGAGAAAATACTGTTCGCTTTTTCCCCAATCGCCTTGAAACATATAGAGCACGCCGAGGTTGTTAAAGATCGCCGCTAAGCCTTTGTGGTCTTTGGCGAAGTTATACATCGTCTCAGAGTCCTTGAAAGCTTCTTCGGATTGATCCCACTCGTTGATATAATAGTGGATCTTGCCTTTGGTTTTTTTCGCCTCCGCCTGGATGAGATAGCGGCTGACCTTGTCCTCCAAGCTGGAAAGGGATTTGAGCACCGCATCGAGCACGACGAAAGCATCATCAAATTTCTCGGATTCGGTGAGGATATCGGCTTTGAGCAACAATATCTTCGCCTTCCAATAGGGATCGATAGTTGCGGGGGAATATTTCTTGATTATTTCGAGGGCGAAAGCGCTGGAATTTACCGCAAAAAGAGCAGTCGCCAGCAAATGGATGATCTCTTCGGCGGGCAGGGAATTTTCCGTGCAGATGTGAAGACACTGGCGGTAATAGTCTATCGCCTTGTCCTTCTGGTTTTTATCGGAATATGCCAAGCCGGTCTTTTTGGTGATCTCAAGTTTCGCCTCGGCTTTGCGCGTGTGCTTCATCGCATAGTCATAAAGTTCCAAAAGACCGTCGTTGTCCGATATCTTGGCAAAGGTGTCGATCAGAGACTGGAAAAGTTCCGCCTTATATTTTCCGCTCATGCGCAAAAGCCTTGCCTGAACCTGGGGATGGAGCTTTCGATGGGTGAGGACGGCGAGGATCTTTTGCTGGAGAGCGGGGCTAAATTCATCTGGGTTGTTGTGCAGCCACTCAAGCAAAGCGCCTTTTTTTTGCACGATGCAGGGAGAGGAATAGCAACCGACCAAACCAAGCTCGCGAAGACGGGACATGTCTTTTTCTCCGCCTTCGGCGAACCCAAGTTCTTTAGAGAGATCGTCATTGAATTCCGCGTCCAAAAGGAGCATCGAGATGAGCATGTCACGCTGGGACCGGGTGAGCGAAACCAGGGCTTCATGCAATATCTGAGCAGGGTCGAAAGTCTTTTCCAGAAAAGGACTGAGGTCAAATCCCTGTTTCGGTTTGTTGGTCAACATCTCTCGCAGGATCTTTTCCACGATGAGCAGGTTGCCGTCAGAGATCTTTTGGATGATCTCGCTCTCGGAGATGTAGCTCAAATCCGCGTCTGGAAACGTGATTTGCAGGAGCTTTTGCATGTCGTCCACATTCAGCGAGGGGATGAATTCCACTTCAGCGAAGGGGAAAAGGCGTTTTTGAGTGATCACTATGATCTGGATGGCGGAATCCTCAGCATAGTGTACAAGGTATTGTAGAAAGTCCCGGCTGAATGAATCGAGCACATCGCAATCGTCGATGATCAGAAGGCGGGATTTGAGCAAATCCCGTTGGTTTAACTGCTCGGTAATATAGAAAAAGAAATCATATTTGCTTCCGGTGCTAAAGTGTTCTTGATGTTCATCGACCATCATCTGATATTCGTCGTCGCCGATGTCTGTCAGCAGGCGCAGCAGCTCTTGAAACTGATTGAAATACATCGGGTGCGGCGTGAAGAAACGGATCTCCGGATAACTTTCCTTCAGAGCATCGATGATCGGATTGATCAAATAGGATTTACCCGAGCCAGGTTTGCCCGTAATTTCCACCAAATGACTGAATGACTTGTCCTTGAGCAATACGGTCAAATGCGACAGATCAAAGCGCTCGCTTACAAAACTGTGCATCTTTTGATACAACTTTTCCGGCATACGATCCTCAATTATTTTATGTTGTTTACACGAGGACTGTAAATTGAATTTACACATACTGTCAAGAGAAAACTGAATAATCTGATAAGATAGAGCCATTAGTCCGCAGAATTAGAGCCACCCCTCCGAATAATAGAGCCACTCGTTCCGAAGGTGAGAGCCACCTTGCCAATCAGGCATGATTTCAGACCATGGATTCATACACTAAATG
>JAUYAR010000109.1 GCA_030693415.1 Candidatus Cloacimonadaceae bacterium
CTGGCAAGCATTCTATGCCTTAGCTCTTCAGCAGGCAATGTGTCGTTAACATGGATACGGTTCATCTGTACCTCCAGCTATTGTTGTTCTGGAGATACTATAATCATAATTTGGATTTATGCAAGCGAATTTGTATAAGAGCACAACCCAAGATATATCTTCCCTAGATGTTTTCGAGGTTGATGATGATGTGAGCACTTGGGGTGGCTTAACCGCTTTTTCTTCTCATGTTGGTGAAGTGATCTCGAAATTAGTGAATTGAGGTTTGGTATGCCATATATGAATATTTCTTTCTTGGTATCAGGGCTAAAAGCGATAAAGACAAAGCAATACCCAAAATGGTTTAAAACTTTAAAAGATTTCAATTATGAATCTGGCGATATTGAAAAACACTATCAGAATCATGACTTTGATTTACCAGATGGTAACGCCAGAAGATGGGATTACGTCATTATCAGATTAAAAAATAATCAACTTCAAAGGGCCATCTTTGCAGAACCTCATCCAATAAAAACGACGAATGTTAAAGAAGTGCTCGAGAAATTGGCATGGCTGCAATATCAGATTACGAACCATTCAGATTTACAGCACTTCAAAGAAATACGAAAGGAGTATTATTGGATTTACTCTAATTCCAAAATTTCCCCAAACTCGAAAGAACGAAGGATGTGTGCCCAAAAAGGCTTGGTGTTGACAGGCATTCCCTTGGTAGTATAACGTACATAAATTACCTTACTATTCTCAATACTCAACATGAACTGAAGTCCCCCAGCACCTTTCTGGGACGGTTTTCTCTTATCTTTTCCAGCGGTTTTGTCAAGTTCTTTTCCCATCTCCATTCTCAATTCTCCATTCAATGAAACAATCGGCAATGGTTAGTCAGCCATGCTTTCAAACAGGTCACGCGATATCCGGAAGGATGGAGATTGGGATATTGGTGATCAATTCGAAGGCATCGATGGCGATCTGGAGTTCTTCGTTGGTGGGGATCACCAGGATGGAAATGGGTGAATAGGGCTGGGAAATGATTCCCGGACTGGCGCCGACGGCAGTATTCAATTCGGGGTTGATGTGGATGCCGATGTTTTCCAGGCGGCTGCATACGCGGTGGCGCATTTTCACTCCGAATTGACCGATCCCTCCGGTGAATACGAGGAAGTCCACCTTGATCAGGTTTGCCACGTAGGCACCGATGTAGCGGCGGATGCGATAGGCATAGGTGTCCAAAGCCTGGACGCAGTTTTCGTTTCCTGCTTCCGCGGCGGTTTCGATGTCTCTCAGATCGCTGGAAACTCCGGAAAGCCCCAACAGTCCGCTTTTCTTGTTCAGGATGTCGTTCAGTTCGTGAAAATCAAAGCCACGCTCTTCCAGATAAAAGATAATCGAGGGATCGATATCTCCGCTGCGGGTGCCCATCATGAGTCCTTCGAGGGGAGTGAAACCCATTGAGGTGTCGATGGAGCGTCCTTGCTGGATAGCGGTGATGGATGCGCCGTTGCCAAGGTGGCAGGTGATCATATTGGTGTTTTCCGGGGAGCGTTTCATCATCTGGAGAGCGATGTTGCAAACGTAGCGGTGGCTCGTGCCGTGAAAACCATAACGGCGGATGCGGTATTTGTCATAGAATTCCCGCGGGATGCCATAAAGATAGGCGCTGGGAGGCAAAGTCTGATGAAAAGCGGTATCAAAAACCGCGACTTGAGGAATGCCTTCGAAGATCGCCTGGCTTTCAAGGATGCCAACGAGGTTGGCGGGATTGTGCAGCGGCGCGAGTTCGCAGTTTTCCTCGACGGCTTTGATGACATCAGCGTCGATGATCACTGAGGCGGAATATTGATCGCCGCCGTGCACCACCCGGTGCCCGATTCCGGAAATCTCGGAGGTGCTGTCCAGAATGCCATCTTCCCTATCCAAAAGCGCTAACATCATCAGTTTGAAGGCTTTGTGGTGGTTGGGCACTTCGCAGTTCTGGTGAAAGGCTTTTCCGCCACACTCCTGTTTTATGCACCCGGTTTTGAGACCGATGCGCTCCACCAGTCCCTTGCCGAGGCTCTTCAACATCGGCATTTCGTAGATCTCATATTTGAGTGAAGAGCTGCCGCAATTGATCACCAGAATTTTCATGCCGTATCCTCTATTTTGCTGTATTTATATTATCGAGAGCCAAGCTGCCATACATGTTATAGCGGTTTTCGCGCCCGTGCCCAAAGATATGCTTCTCCGCCTGCCGGATCGATCAATTTGCGCTCATAGAGCGGACGGTATAGATCATCCACAGGTCCCGGCGCCGAGACCCACCAGTGGATGATCTCATAATTCCGAAAGAGCATTTTCCGGAGGATATTTTCGCTGATCCTTTGCGGTTCTGCGGTGCTGGGTAAATGATTCAGGTTGAAGCTGCCGATGATCTCCCCGCCGGGTTTGAGGACGCGGCGCAGCTCGTTGCACATTGGCAACAGGTTCTTGACGTGGTCAAGCGAATTGACGGAATAGACGTAGTCGCAAATGGAATCCGGAAGGGGAATATGCAGCTCCGAAGAACTCACATAGATCACGCCGTGGCTGATCAGTTCCAAGGGAAAGCATTCCAGATATTTCGTGGCGAGGACGTCGATGCCGATTTTTAGGGATGCTTGCCGTGCCCAAACGAGGCTACCGCGAGGACCGCAGCCAAAATCTCCCACGATCTTCCCCCTCAGGAAGTCGTCGTTCTCCTCATCCGAGATGGAAAGCATCAATTTGGCATAGAAATCATTCTGAAGCTTCCCGCCTTCCAGGGCAAAGCGTTCCTTCCAATATCTCAGCTCATGACTGTGCTTTGTATGCACAAGCTTGTTGTATATTCGTTTCAAACGAACCAGGGTTTCGACCATGTTTTTTATAGCTCCTGTAATGCCGCGCGCGCCTTTCAGCCTGCGAGGCAGTGTTTTAATCAAAATCTCCCTTCCTGATTTGTAGATCGTTAGCGAGAAGGAAAACCTCGCATTAGTCGATAGGGATGATCCTTTCCAGCACAGGACTGATGGCAAAGCTGATGCGCAAAATGCCGTTGATATACTGCACTTTGGGGCTTTCCCGGTCGATCTTGACGTCCGGAAAATAGACGCGGCGTTCAAATCTGCCGGTCTCGATCTCCATGCTGTAATAGCTGGTACCGCACGTGAGGTTGGGAAAGCAGCGCGTTCCGCTGATGCGCAAAAACTCATCCGTGCAGGCGATGCTGATTTCGTCCTTGTCCACTCCCGCCAGTTCGACGATGATCACAAACTCCGTATCCGTTTGAAAAACATCGCACTTGGGATGCCAAAAATCGTCGATGGCGTCCTCGATGGCGAGGGGGCTATTGGTCAGTGAAGATACTTCACCCAGGATCTTCAGCATTTCGCGTTGGATTCCGATCAGGTTGTTGAATATCTTGTCGTGCATGTGTTTATCCCTGTGAGGAGGCAGGCTTCAATACTCCGTTCTTTCTTTGAAATTGAAAATGACCTGGGTGTCCGGACGGATCTCGACCTTGAAAGTGGCTTTGTTGTTGGTATCGATCTCGGGCTTGATGTCGTGGCTCACTATCTTGGCATTCGAGCCCAGATAGTGGATCACATCGATGGTTTTCACATCCTTGGAGTTGTTGCGCAGGGTCACCTGGATGGTGCGTTCGGAGACGTTGCGTCCGATGGTTTGCTGGTCTTTGACCATGGTGCTTGCCACGAGGTCGAAAGCTTTGCCGGTGGTGATGGTCACTTCCTCGTTTTTGCTGGTGTGATTGATGCGGTCTTCGCCGATGAATTCGAGATTTCCGTCGCTATCCTGTTTATAGACCTTGATCGTGCCTTTGGGCAGGGCTTTGCCGATGCCGTTTTCCTCGGTGTTTTTGAAACGGATGATGCTCTTCACGCCATCGCTCCAGAGTTGGTATTCATAAACCGCTTTGGCTTTGACGTTTTGGGTGGGATAAAGAGCGATCTGTTTGGTTTGGTTATTGGCAAAAGACACCTTTTGGTCGAGTGTGTACATGTGAAAATCATGGAAAGCCTTTGCTTCGAATTCGGGAGCGACTGCCGCCATCATGGTATCCGAGCTCTCCATTTTCATTCTTCCCATGCCTCCGCCATAGCCGATTTCGTCAAAGACGCGGTTGATGTCCCCGGCGATGAGTTTTAGGTTCACGTCCGTGAAAGCTCTGCCGCTGCGGTTGTTGATCGTCACCCATGAATTGGTCGCGAGGAGCTTTTCGTCCCAGACGCAGTTATAGGTGACGTCCCAACTGAAACCGCCGCTAAGGTAAGTGAGCTGGACGGGGAATTTGCCTTCTTTCTCCGCGATCAACCCCCAGCGCAGCGTTGGTTTAGTATAGAAATTATCCGGCAGGCTGGCAAGCTGGATGATTTGCGTCTCGGCATCGGAAATCACCAACATGCGGTTGGTGCTGTTTTCGATCAAACCGAGGCTGCTGCCGTCAAAGAACTTCAAAATACCGGTGAGGCGGGAATTATCCTTGGTGATCAGGGTCACTTCCTTGTCCAGATACTTTGCCATGATCTGCCATTTACCGGCGAGGTCATATTCATAGTTCTGCTCTGCTACGCGGATGCCGCCACCCAAGGCACTCACGATCACCGAAACCGGCTGGATGCGTGAAGTGATGTCGTCAAAATTGATTTCCTGTCTGCCCTTTTTCAATTGCAGCTCGAAATTACTGCGCACCAACGACAAATCGTCGTTGTAGATCGTGATCCAATCCTCTGCGAACGCGATACCTGCCAACAACAGCAGCAGCATCGCCAAACAAATCTTGCGAGACATAGGTTTCTCCTTTGTTATGTTCTGAAAGTCCTTGTCAGGGGCTCACTTAATTCTGATGTATCAGATTTTTTTCCTTCTAATAGCATAGCGGAATATGTCAAGCTTTTTCACCTTACCCCCCAAAATATCCGGATATTGCCCTTCAAAAATCCCCCTTAGCATTACGGAATCATTACGGAGTCAATACGGACTAAGTCCGTATTGACTCCGTAATGCTAAGGAGAAAGTAGCGCAGCATGCCGATGCTGCGGAGGCGGAAGGATGGACGGAATATGGAATTACCGACGTCCCCGTCGGTTCGTGCGCGGCAACCCATCCGAACCGACGGGGACGTCGGTAATTCCATATTCCACCTTGACAAATGCTCCGCGTTTTGCAGAGTGGGCTTCACGCCGAGTGTTTGATTCTAAATCCCCTGATCAGGGACATGGGCAAACACCGATAGGGTGTGAAGGGAAACCCTCATGCCTCCTTTTGGAAAGGCGCTTGGAAATATATTGAGCCAGTGCGTCTGAACAGCTTTATGGAGTAATGATGACAAAGCTATTTCTGATTCTTGCCTGCACTGTCCTGCTGCTTGCCGCTTGCAGCGAAAAGGACAAACCCACTGATACCAACATCTATGGTTACAAACTGGATCAATTTGTCCGCGCCGACACGGTTCGCGCCCATGTGGATGCCAATGCCCCAGCCGAACAAGATTTCCGTTCGCTTTTTGCTTATGAGATCGTGAGTTCAGCGGATGGTTTCAGTCCCCGTGCCAGCTCGAACGCCGGTTATGACTTGCCTTGGAGCACTTTCAGGGAAGGATTCCTCGTTCCGGTTGACAGCTATCGAACCTGGTTTCCTACTTTTACTCTGCCGTCCGCTTTCAAAGTGACCAATACGGGATTCTTTCGTCTGTATCGTAAAGTAGATGTGGACAACGGGGTACACGGAACCAAGATGGTCGAGCTATTGGGCTTGCCCGCGTATAATATGGATAACTGGGAAGGCGTGCCGGAAGATGCGATCAAGCTTGCGGATTTGCTGCAGGGCATCGCCGTATATGATTCCGTGATGTTCGTCGCCGCCGATGCATATAGCAAAACCTATCAGCCGCAACACATCAACGACGGCTATTATTTCCTGGATTCGGAGATCAGCACCTTCCCCAATTTCAACGCGGCGATGCCCAACAGCCTGAAGAAATTCAAGAAACTTTCAAGCATCGTCGTCTATGGCGCCACCTCTGCGCAGAATCACGCTTTCCCCCTCGCTCCCCAAAGCCTGGCGGATCTCGTTTTCACCGTTCCCGCCAGCCTGGAAGGTTTTGAACGCACGATCATGAACAGCACCCGCAAGAGATAGATGCTCCGCAGCCTTTTGGTGCTTTTGCTGCTCTGCGCAATACTCAGTTTGGGCGCTCTGGGGCAAAGCGTTCCGGTTTCAGATAGCCTGAGCCCGCGCCGCTACTTATTATCCACCGTGCGGGTGATCGCTTCGAGCCCAACTGATGCGATATCGAGCGTGAAAGTGATCGAGCCGGATGCCGCAAGCGGAGCGATCACTCTTTATGAAGTCTTGCAAGGCATTCCGGGCATCGGCAACACGGTCGGAAGCAAAGAGGAAAGCAATCTCCGCATCCGTGGTTTTCGTCGCAGCGAAGTGAAATTGATGGTGAACGGACGCCCTCTCAGCAACGGCTATTTCGGCAACGTCGATCTGGGGAACTTTGGCGCTGAAGGAATCGCGGATATTCAATTGATCAGGGGTCCCGCCTCCGCAATCTTTGGCAACAACAGCATGGGCGGAGTGGTGAACCTGATCACGAGCGATCCGGATAACAAATCCCTGGCAAATCTCTCTTTCACAACCAGGCGCAACAACGCCACCCGTGTGGCAATCTCCTCCTCGCGCCGCTTTTCACGTTTCAGCTATAGAGTTTCAGCGGCGAGAAACAATTCAGACGGCATCGTGTTATCCGAAAACTTCGCTCCGACCGTCTTCGAAAACGGAGGAGTGCGCAATAATCAACAGAAAACGCAGTGGAATCTGGACGGAGAGCTCTATTTCGAGCCGGATGCCTTCCATCGGATCGGAGCCACCGGAGGCATCGGATATATCGGTTTAAAGCGTCTGGCATCATCGGTTTATGAGGCGAGATACCGTCAGTTAAAAGACTGGAAACGCTATCACGGCACTTTGATGTGGGAAGGAATCCTATCCGGAAGCGTCGGCACCGGCGCGATGATCTATTATGACGGAGGGGGAGACCGCTATCAGGAATTCAACGATCCGGGTTTCGAGTTTTTGGCGATGGACAGCGTAATGCGCAGTCACAGCCTGGGATTCAGTCCCCATCTGCAATGGCGCGCCGGGGAAGACAGCGAAATCCAATTTGGTCTCAGGCTGGAAAGCAAATATTCAACCAGGCGGGACAACGGATATTATCTGGACTGGACACCTCACAACCTGAACAGCTACAATGCTTTCGCGCAATGGCAGACGCGCGTCAATGATTCATTCGGGATCAGCTCCGGCATTGGAATCAGCGCTTGGAACAGCGATGTGCGGGATCGGATGGGGGTCTTTGCCGAACCCTCTATCGCGTTCAACTTCAAGCATTTGGGAGGTGCGGAAAGCAATCTCTCACTGGGTAGAAATACCTCCTTTCCCACTATGCGACAGCTATTTGCCGATGATCGAGGCAATCCGGCTCTGAAACCGCAAAATGCATGGAAAGCTGAGATCTTCCATTTCCAACCCCTGGGAGAGGGAAAGCCCCGCGCAGCGCTGGAAACAAGCTTGTTTATCAATGAGATCACAAATCTGATTGATATCTATGACGGCAGATTTGAAAACATCCATGCGGTGCGCTCATACGGCGGGGAACTGGGTATTTTGCTCGCTCCTTTGCCAAATTGGGAATGCCGAATGGACTATGCCCGGCTGGAGTATTCTTCACGCAGCGATTTCCGTCTCACTGAAAGCCCCCGCAACAGCTTTGCCTTCGAGACCAGGATTCCCATTCCGCTGAAGATTTGGCTCAAAACGCAATCCTCCTGGACAGATCTGCGCTACAGCCAAAACTCCACCTTTATCTATCAGAGTCTGCATTCATACTGGAAACATGATCTCAGTCTGAGCCGCAAATGGAGCGGAATTCATGTATCAGCCGGCTTGGAAAACATCCTTGACGCGGATTATGAGACGGAATATGGCTATCCCGCCCCGGGACGTGATTTTTACCTTAAGGTGAGTGTGGACATCTGATCGAAAGTGAATTGCCCGCCGCATGTTTTGAAGCTATCGCTTTCAGGGTCGCATCTCTTCCTCGTCTTCCTCCGCGTCAATCAATTCAGGGAGGTCAGGCATCAGGTGCATTCTGCGTTTGCGGCGCAGGGCGGCGATCACCAAAACGAAGGGTAAAAGAGTGAAAACTACTGAATTGATGGCGATGAAGAGGTATTGATAGGCGAGTTTTTTGCTAAACCTTGAGTAGAGTGCTTGAAAATCAAAGAGACTGAGATCAAATGCCATGTTGAAGGCTGGGGTGAAGGCAATCTTTTCCCCGCGGCGATGGGCATCCGCGGCGATGCTCCAAAACCTGTTCCAGGCTTTTTCATCCCGTTCCTGCATATATTTGACGGCGAAATAGGAATGCAGGTAATACATCTGCCAATCGTGCTCCTCCTCCGGATAGCGATAGCTCATTTTAAACAGGTTCATATCGTTTCCCCAAAAGCGTTCGCGCATGAAATAGAGATAGCGTTCATAGCCTAATTGATTGGCAAAACGGGTCGCCATACCCTCATGAAACCAGAGCGGCGCGGAACTGAAAACCTCGTCCAGAAACCAGTGCATATATTCATGCAGCAGGATCTTGAAATAGTTATCGTGGACATAAACGGCGCTGCGGATATAGATGCGTCCCTCGGAGGAGCTATAGAAAGCGTCGCTGAATTCAACGATGCGCTCCTTTCCCAGGGCGAGCTTTTGGTAGCTTTCCCGATCCGGCACGATGAAGATCTCCGCCCTTTTGTCCAGATAGATTCCGGTGCTCATCTGCAAGGCGTCGATGTGTTCGTCCAAAGCATTGAGCATTGCGGCATAATCCGCTTTCAGGTCGCTGTCCGTATAAAGGGATATGTTGTCCGAAAAGGCTATAATCCGGTATTCAGCGAAGAGAATGGAGGAAAAACAGAGTAGCAGTCCCCAAATGAGGAGCAGCGCTTTGGTGGAAAGAGGAAACATCAGTTCGCGATTTCGCTGCGTGAGAGCAGGCTGTAATACTCGGTGACGTCTTTTTTTGCCACGTTGCCGGCGGGTATTTTTTCGATGCGGATGGTGTGTGAAAAGCCATAGAGATTGAAAATGACGATATCTGCCGCTTTGACTTCGGCGGAGGCTTTGGCGATTTTTCCCTGAAGGGTGACGAGTCCTTTGTCGCAGGCGTTTTTGGCGATGGAGCGCGTCTTGGTGAGGCAGAGTTTATTCAGGAGTAAGTCGATCCGCATCGAATTTACGCTTGTCCTGGTCAAGAATATCGCGCGCGAGGGTGGCGATGTCCTTGATCTTTATGGGTTTCATGACAAAATCCCTGATGCCGCGTCGGCGGGCGTCCTCTTCAGAAATCAGAGTGGAAAAGCCGGTGCAGACAACCACGGGGATGCCGCATTTGATCGCCATTAATTTCTCGGCGAGGTCAACCCCGTTCATATAGGGCATGGTGGTGTCCGTGAGCACGATATCGATGTTGAGGTGGTTCTTTTTAAAGTATTCCAGTGCCTTGCGGGGATCGGTGAAACCCTCCACCTTGTAGCCGAGCTTCATCAGTCCCTGGCGGAAGACGTTGACCAGGATCGGTTCGTCATCCACAAACATGATGGTTTCGTTTCCGGCGATATCAGCGTTTTCAGTGGGTTCGATAATGCCGGGATACCATTTGTCCGCCGTGTAGATGGGAACATAGACAAAGAAGGTGGTGCCGGAGCCGACTTTGCTTTCCACGCGGATGGCGCCATGATGAGCTTGGACGATGTTGTGGACGATCGAAAGCCCCAGACCGGTGCCTTCGGTGGCGCTTTTGGTAGTGAAATAGGGATCAAAGATGTGTTCCAGCAGGTTTTCCTCGATGCCGTTGCCATTGTCGCGCACCGCGATCTTGAGATAACGGCTCTGTCCGAGTTCCGGGAAGGCGATCATGTCCCGGCTGCTGAAGGAGACCTCATCCACGCTGATTTCAAGCATGCCATGATCGGAATCGATGGCGTGCATGGAATTTGTTCCGAGGTTGATGATGATTTGATGTATCTGACCGGGAACGGCGATTACTGCACTGTCTTCCACCTGATAGCGTTCCACGATATTGATATTGCGCGGCAGATAGGACTTGAGAAAGCGGACGGATTCCTTGACGTGGTCAACGAGCTCGATCAGTTCTGTCTTGGATTCTTCCTGGCGAGAGAAGGAGATCAGGTGGCGGATCATTTCCTTGGCGCGGTTTGCGGATTTGAGAACTTCGAGCAGTTTTTGAGCGCTGTCCGATTCGGGATCGAGATCGTCCGCCGCCAATTCCGTGTATCCGATCACGGCGGAGAGGACATTATTAAAGTCGTGAGCGATGCCGCCGGTCAATCTGCCAATGGCTTCCAGGCGCTGGGTGCGTTTGAGTTGTTCCTCACGCAGGATATCATAGGTGACGTCCTTGCAGCTCGCGATGATGCTGGAGAGGCGTCCGTCAAAATCGATCACGGGTTTGACCACCATATCCAGAGTGATCTTTGAGCCGTCCTTGCGGATCATGTCGATCTTGCCGCGCCAGGGTTGTGAGCTGCGCACTCTCAGCCAGGATAGTTGCATTTCGCGGCGGCTGTTTTGATCGAGGGGCAGATATTCGACCGGCTTACCCAACAATTCGTCGCGGTAGTAGCCGGTGGTTTTTTCAAAGACGGTGTTCACATAGCGGATGAAACCTTCGGCATTGAAGATAACGATGCCTTCCCCGGCTTGCTCGATCGCCTGAATGAGCACGGTGATGTCCTCGTCGCTCTGTTTTTTGTGCAGGGCAAAGGCGATCTGTTCGGAGATCGATTCCAGCAGCCGGAGGTCGTCCTGGATATAGAGGTCGCTCTGGGTGTAGCTCTGCAGGGCCATGGCTCCCATGACGTTTCCGGAAAGCACCAAAGGCACGCCGAGGAAGTTTTTACAAAGTATTCCGGCAATGGGTTTGAGCTGGTTTCGGCTGTTGATTTCCTCTTCGTTCAAGAGCACGGATTGTGCCTCGGCGATGATCATCGCGGTCAGCGAATTGGAGTTGTCGGCATCGACCGGACTGGCGTCCTCGCCCATTTCGTCCACCAGATAGGGGAAGGTGATGAGCTTGCTTTTATCGTCATACAACGCTATGAAGAAGTTGTTTACGTTTAGCAGCCGACCGAGGGATTCGTGGATGACCTGAAAGAGTTCTTCCAGCGAGATATCTTCGTTCACGGCATGGCTGATGCGGTGCAACATGGAAGTGACCACTTCGGAGCGGTAGATTGGGCTGAGATCCGTCTCCACGATGGCAAAGAGACGCTCCTTACCGGTTTGGATGGGCAGAATAGTTCGTTTAAAAGCATGCAGTTTGTGCCGCGAATCGAGGAAGCGATATTCCGTCACCTGCTGTTCCAATTGGCTGTCCGTAATCAGTTTGTGGATATACTCAGGGGTTATTTTGTGGCGTTCGTCCAGATCAATGTTAGAACAAAAGTCCGTATAGATTTCCCATACAAATCTGCCGGCAATGTTGTGGATCGGGATCCCCGTAAGATTGGAAAAAGCCTGGTTGACCAGCATGGCTCTGCCTTCCTTATCAAAGAGCAGAATGCCTTCGGAGGCTTGTTCAAAGATGCAGCGGAAAAGAACCTCGCTTTCTTCAAGCTCCTTACGAACCCCTTCCAGACGAGTGAGATCCTGAATCACAACAATCACGTTTTGATAGTCTTTGAGATCAGGACCCGGGATGTTCCAAGATATCCTGAAAAATATCTTATTTCCTTCCAGATCATAATTAACGCCCTGTCCGTCAAAGTGTTTATTGCCTTCGCTGATGGCGATGATGGATTCCAGCAGGCAGTCCAGGGCTTCGTCCTTGAAGATCAGATGAATGGATTCCATCAGATGCGATTTGCTTTTCGCCTTGAACAGACGCAGAGTGGCATCGTTGACGTCCACCACATTCAGCAGCCCGATGCACTCCAGAAAGCGTTCAGGATAAGTGAGAAAATAGGCACGGATATCATTCACGCCAATACTGCGCAGCTTGAGGATATACTCGTTAACCTTGGAGAAATCCTCCACCCAGATCGAAACCGGTGAATTGTTAAACAGCATCCGGTAGAAAGCACTTGAGGTTTGATTCATCTTAAATACTCAACAGTCTTTGTGTTTCAAGGGCGATCATCAGTTCTTCGTTGGTGGGAACTTTCAGCACTGTGACGGGGCTGCCGGGGGTGCTGATCAGTTCGATCTCATCGGTGAACTTGGCATTGGCATCAAGATCGAGATGAATACCCAAAGCCTCCATGTTTTCGCAGACCTGGGCGCGCATAATGGGCATGCGTTCACCCACTCCGCCGGTGAAAATGAGGACATCCATACCGTTTAGGGCGGCAAAATAGGCGCCGATATATTTCTTGATGCGATAGCAATAGACGTCGTGTGCCAGGATCGCCCGTGGATTTTGCTTCAGTAGGATCTCATCCTCGATTGTGCGCATGTCGTTGGAAATGTGGGAAAGCCCCAGCATGCCGCTCTTTTTGTTCAGGATGGAATTGACTTCGTCCACGCTGAGCCCAAGCTGCTGCTGCATGTGGATCGGAATCGCGGGATCGAGATCGCCGCAACGGGTGCCCATCATCAATCCTTCCAGAGGGGTCAAGCCCATGGAAGTGTCGATGGATTTGCCTCTATCGATGGCGGTGACCGATGCTCCGTTGCCAAGGTGACAGGAGATGATCTTCAAATCTTCGATGTTTTTGCCAAGGTATTCGGCGGCTTTGAGGCTGACATATTTGTGCGAGGTGCCATGAAAGCCATAACGGCGAATCTTGTGCGTGTGATAGAATTCGAGCGGCAGAGGATAGAGATACGCGTGTTCCGGCATCGTTTGATGAAAGGCGGTGTCAAACACTCCGCATTGAGGCACATCCGGCATGTCTTTTTTGACCGCTGCGATGCCATCTAGGTTGGCGGGATTGTGTAGCGGCGCCAAAGATTCGCACTCGCGCATCACGTCGATCACCTGATCGGTCACTATCACTGCGTCCGAATAATGCTCTCCGGCATGGACGAGCCTGTGCCCCACGGCGTCGATCTCGCTGATGTCTCCGATCACGCCATGAGTCTTGTCCAACAGCGAATCAATGATCAGTTGCAAACCACTTTCGTGATTCTCGATCACCATTTCGCGTTTTTTTATAGTATAGCTCGGGCTTTTATAGCTGAATAGACCGACGCCCTCGCCGATCTTTTCGGCGATGCCCTCTGCCATCACCGACTGCCCTTCCATATTGATAAATTGGTACTTTATGGACGAACTGCCACAGTTTAACACTAGTATTTTCATCAGTTTCCTCTTATTACTATTTGCTCTTAGACGCACAGCAGATAAAATGCTGATTAATGTCAACTACTTTGTTTGAAATTATACACAAGCATTATGCAAAAGGGGTTCCAACTGTGGAAAAAAAGAGATTTCCCTGAGATTGAGTGGTGGGTGATACTGGATTCGAACCAGTGACCTCTACGATGTGAACGTAGCGCTCTAACCAACTGAGCTAATCACCCGGAAAAAGGTAAGTGGTGGGAGATACTGGATTCGAACCAGTGACCTCTACGATGTCAACGTAGCGCTCTAACCAACTGAGCTAATCACCCACTGTGGAGACTATCCCTCCATAAGCGGTTTTTTTGTCAATAAGAATTTCACTTGTGCATTTTGGAAAGGTGGAAACATGGAATTAACGACGTTCCCGTCGGTTCATGTCCGCAGGATCGGTTACAGATTTCTGGATGGTTTACGAAATTGGCAGATGTGCCAAGTTCATCGCTACTATCGCCGACGGGGACGTCGGTGCTCCATGAGACGCCGTTCCATGATTTAACTCATTGCAGGCTAAGTCTTTGCAGTCTCCTCCGCAGCATCGGCATGCTGCGCTACATCTTCTCCGCTGCTGCGCTACCTCCTTAGCATTACGGAGTCAATACGGACTTAGTCCGTAATGACTCCGTATTGATTCCGTAATGCAAAGGGGGAAGAAACGGATTTTTAGGTACAAGATGCCGTCCAACCCAGAAAAACTTTGACAGATAATCCACTTGTCGTTATTGGGTTTTCAGGCAGGTTTCACTCCTCAAAATAGATGGAAACCGCACATCCTCATAAGGAACATAATGCACAAACACATCGAAGCATATCTTTCCCATTTGGAGCCGATATTGGCGCAAAACGGGATCCTCGTCGCCGAGGGTCGCGAGATCGCCTATGGATATCAACTCCGGCTTGAGGACGGCGAAAATCGCATCGTCCTGAACGTATATTATTCTGATAAGAGAGGACTTACTGCCGTGGTGGGTGCTAACGGCGCAAACGCACTCAAGCCCAAAATAGAAACCATCCTATTTAGCCTGCAGGAAACACCCCAAGACGCCGGATTTCACGATTGGGAGAGCTGGATCGGTTCGGACGAATGCGGCAAGGGAGACTATTTCGGTCCCCTGGTGGTGGCGTCATTCTATATGGAAAAAGAGATGGAGAAAGAGCTGCGCGGGCTCGGAGTCTGCGACAGCAAAAGGCTCACGGACGCCCTCATCCTGAAGATCGCACTACAGCTTTATGAACGTTATGCCGCAAATATCTCCTGCGTCCTGCTCAAACCTCCCAAATACAACGAAATCATCGCGGATATGAAGACGCAAAAAAAGAATCTGAACGATCTGCTTGCCTGGCAGCACGGCAAGGCGATCACGGAGCTGGTCTCGAAGCATGAAAACGTGCAAGGCATCCTCGTGGATCAATTTAGCAGCGCCAAAAAAGTGCAAAAACTGTTGGTCGCCGCCAAGATCAAAGCCGCGGTGATCGAAAGACACGGCGCCGAAAGCGATCCTGCCGTCGCGGCGGCTTCCATCATTGCGCGGTATCAGTTCTTGCAAAACCGCAAATCCATGAACCGCTTCTATGGCATGGTTTTGCCCCTCGGAGCTTCCAACAGCGTGATCAGCGCTGCCAACGCTTTTGTGGAAAAGTTTGGTATTTCGCGCCTCGGCGAAGTGGCTAAATTGCATTTCAAGACCACGGAAAAAGTCCGTTAAGTGGAAGATCCCCGCATTCTTGGAGGTCGTTGCGCATTTACTCACAACGGCATCGCAGACTCCTAAAAACAACGGAGATCAAGCTGGGGCAGCAGTGCAACTTGATCAAACGTTTGATCCTCCCAACAGACAAGTCCTTGCTTGAGACATTATTATGCAAAAGAAAGTCCTTGACGAGAAATCGAGCGTGGTTTTATGGGAAACAGCGATGCTACTGATACAGTAGCAAGTGTCTATATGGCAAAGATAGGATGATGTTATGGACAGTATCATTGAAATACTAAAAGCTAAACACATTAGTTTGATTGAAGAGCCAATGATTTTTGACTCCATAGCTGTAGGGTCAAAAAGAAAAATTGAATATCAAGACGCGGGATATCCCACTATCACTGACGAGTTTTGGACTGCTAAGCAAAGACAAGCAGTTAGCATTCATGAAATTTCATATCGAGCATGTTTCAAGCCTCAATTACCAAACTACTTTATCAATCGTTTTACCCAAGAAAACGACATCGTATATGACCCCTTCAATGGAAGGGGGACGACATCGATTGAAGCAGCATTATGCAACCGCAACGTAATAGCAAACGATGTAAATCCTCTCAGCACTATTCTTACTAAGACTCCCAGGAAAAAACTCAATTTTTATGAATTTGCTCTGCCTGCGAGTTTGGGTTAGTAGTTGCCAGTTTGGGCAACATCATTTCAAAATGAGCCTGAATAACTGAATAATCTGATAAGATAGAGCCATTAGTCCGCAGAATTAGAGCCACCCCTCCGAATAATAGAGCCACTCGTTCCGAAGGTGAGAGCCACCTTGCCAATCAGGCATGATTTCAGACCATGGATTCATACACTAAATG
>JAUYAR010000110.1 GCA_030693415.1 Candidatus Cloacimonadaceae bacterium
GTAATCAGGCTTCAGAAGCGCATCATCGCAGATAAGATCAAGCTTTATGCGGAGATTGAAAGCTATCTCGAATTCATAGCCAAGAAGAGTGGTATGGAATGGAAAGGCAATGCCGCATTCACCAGCTTCGATGGCAAATACAAGATCGATATCCGCTTCAAAGAACGTATCGAGTTCGGTCTGGAGCTACAGCTTGCCAAGCAGAAGATCGATGAGTGCATCAGAGCCTGGACAACCGACTCCAACGTCAATCTCCGGGCTATCATCAATGAGGCCTTTCAGGTCGATAAGAAGGGAGAGATTGCTAAGTTCCGTATTCTTGCCCTACGTAAGTACAACATCAAAGACCCCATCTGGAAAGAAGCGATGGAACTTATTGATCAGGCTATCCAGGTTGTCTCCACCAAGCAGTATGTGTCTTTCTACGCAAGAGATGAACATGGCGAATACAAGATGATAGTCCTCAACTTCACAGCACTCTAAGCTAAGAAAGAGTGGTAGCGTCATACAAACCGATTTGATAGAAATACAGGAGAATGATTAATGGCACCTATGAATACCAATACTGTAGAGGTAATAGAAATGATGAGTATCTTCAAAGATGATCGCAACTACCGGACGGATGAGATAGCAGAGGTGCTAAGGGTTGACCGTTCCAGTGTCTATCGCTGGATCAGAGATATCCCCGATCCTCTGCCTGCCTTCCGCACCAAAGAGAATGGACAGTTACGCTGTGCCGGGAAAGACCTAAACGAATACCTGCTTAAGCATAAAGTAAGACCTGAGTATGAGTAATGCATTAGAGTTCCGCATCAAGCGGGACAACTGCAAAGATGCTTATCTGAATGGTATGACCGACCCACTCGAGCTGGCGGTGATCTTCGGTGTGTCCGACATCACCGTCCGCAAGTGGATCAAGTCCGGCAAGTGGGATGAGCTATTCAAGGAAGAGCGCAAGCTTGACCATGAGATCAGCTTAGCCCGCAAGAAGGCACTAATCCAGGCACTTCGTGAGTATGCCAAGAACCCGGCAGATACCGCTCTGCAGAGCCTTGTAAACTTAATCAAACAGAATCAGAAAGATAGTGAGCCTGCCAAGGAACTGAACGACTACATCGTGCGCTTCCTGGATCAGGTGACTGACTTTATGATCGAGAAAGGGCATGAGACTATCCTAAAGCAGTTCCAAGGCATAGTCTTAGACCTTGCCGAGTACTTAAGAGTTAGAAATGGATAATTATACAGCCACGGACATGGTTGCCTCCAAACCTACCCTCCAACAGCCTACAGATCAAGCGGAGCCGTCGCCTCCGGCTCCGCTGATCCTTCCGGACCCCGGTTATGTCTAAGAAGTTCATTCAGCGACATAACAAAGCATTGGCGGAGATCGCATCAAAAACGATCTCCGTCTTGCCTTTTATAGACGATAATCCTGAAGCCAAGACTGATAGGATCAGAAGAACCACCGGAGAAGGTTGGGATGCTTTCTCGTTCTTCTGCCATACCTATTTCCCACATATCTTCCCACTACCCTTTTGCCCAGCACATGAGACTATGTTCGATGAGACTGACAAGGGCTCAGGCGTCATCGGAATCACAGGTTTTCGTGGGCTGGGCAAAACGGTACTTATAGGAGTGGTCTATCCCATCTGGAGGATCATCAAAGGTGAACGCTATGTGATCCATACTGCAGCAGATGTAGATCTGGCACAGGAGCGCACAGCCTTTACCTTACATGAACTGCAGAACAATAAGCGGCTCACTATGGACTTGGACTGATAAACAGACAGGTAAGCTGCTGACCGTAGCCGAGATCGCTTATCTCATCAGGGGCAAGATCAAGCGGGAAGGCATCCAAGCCCGTAATGTATTTGCTGAGGTTATCGCTAACCGGGAGCAGTGGATTTATCAACAACTGAACAGCATCGAGGTGAGTCTATGACCGCACATGATAAGTTTATCGCAGAGAGAGACCGGATAGTTAATGCTCTTAAGTTTTCCGATCTCCCCACCATCCAGTTCAACAAGGATGCCATACCCAAAGTTCTTCCTTGCGCCATCGTGATCCTGGACTCGGAAACAGGCAAGAATGGCACTTCCAGACAGTATGTTAGCACTGATCTGGCTTGGACAGTCTTCCTGATCGTCAATGCCCAGAATGTGGACGATCCTGATCTGGACATGTATAAGATCAAAGAGAAGTTCAGAGGATTCTATCTCAAGTTTGCCAATAGAGACATCCCTCACATAGAGTATTACACATCGAGGATAGACGGAACCCGTCTGGTCAGAATCGCCAAACTTGACCTGCTAAAGAGTGGTTCCGGAGCGGCATCATGAGAATATCAGCCACCGAGAACACCGAAAACACCGAGGGAATAGATTAATGCGTATCATGCGACTCGGTAACTATAATGTTGGGATTAGTAGCGCATCAGAACTATTGGAAAGCAAATACAAGCCTGAAGCTGTTGACTTAACTGTTATGAAAAGGGTCGGTAAGCGACTGATATCCAAAGAAGCCGAGTCGAAGAAAGTCGTATCTCAGCCATACTCCATGAGTAAACTCCTGGCTCTCTTAGATACGGATGAGTACCATTCCGGTTGTGTGGATGCTGTCACGATGGCAACTGTCATGCAGTTTGAGTGTAAGAACTCCAATGTCACCAAGTGGATGGAGACAGCCGAGTTCCCTGCTTGTGAAGACCAGACCACCATCTTAGGTGAGCTGATCAAGTTCTATATCGCCTGTGGGAATGGCTTCCTGATCAAGATGCGCAATGCCCAGGGACAGTGGATGAATCTGGAAAGGATGCAGGCAAGCAGAGACAGCTTTGGTATGAGGAAATGCAGCAAAAAGGTCTCAGGGTGAAGCTGGCTTATAACGATAAAGATGTATTGGCAGGATTTATTCAGTATCTTCCTGTCGAACAGTCCATACTGGAAGGAAAGGACTGTTATATTATCTATTGCATTTGGGTGCACGGACATAAAAAAGGGCGGGGTAACCTAATGGGTAAAGGATTGGGAACAGCCTTGCTGGAAGCTGCGGAACAGGATGTAAAAGCGCTCGGAGCCAAGGGTATCGCTGCCTGGTGTTTAACATTGCCATTCTGGATGAAAGCAGCCTGGTTCAAAAAGCATGGATACAAAAAAGTTGATGCAGACGGCATTGCCGCCTTGATGTGGAAACCATTTTCAGATGATGCAATTCCTCCCCAATGGAGGAAACCCATAAAGAAACCGACAGCCGGAACAGAAAAAGTCATAATCAGAGCATTCAATCATGGCTGGTGTGCAGCGCAAAATATTGCTTTTGAACGAATGAAAAAGATTGCTGCAGAATTTCATGATCAAGTTGTCTATGAGGAGTATAACACCCGTGACCGGGCAATTATGGAAGAATGGGGTTTAAGCGATGCGCTCTTTATAGATGCAGATGCAGTCAATACAGGACCACCTCCTTCGTATGACAAATTAAAAAAATTGGTGGAGAAGAAGCTGAAAAAGAGGAAGCTGTTATAATTACATTACTTCATAGCTATTGATGATGCGGAGAATGTTTATTTAATAGAGTTAATTCATAATTGAATAATCTGATAAGATAGAGCCATTAGTCCGCAGAATTAGAGCCACCCCTCCGAATAATAGAGCCACTCGTTCCGAAGGTGAGAGCCACCTTGCCAATCAGGCATGATTTCAGACCATGGATTCATACACTAAATG
>JAUYAR010000111.1 GCA_030693415.1 Candidatus Cloacimonadaceae bacterium
GGCAATGGAAACGCAGGATGAGTACAAGGACTCTGTAGACAGTACAGCGGTAAGTGTGGAGTCCTTAGTCGCCAAACACCGGGAGATAGCCTTCAGCATCGACTATGCGGAAGCCAAACGCCGACTGGGTGAGATCAAGAAAGAAATGGCTGACTATGAGGATACGGTCAAGAAGATGCAGACCGGTCTGGTTATCGTCAGTTCTGACTACTTCGACAGGCAGAAGGAACGCACCATTGAAGCGGCTGAGTTGGCTAAGAAGATAGCGGTTGAGGACAGCAAAGCCAGAGCCGACTTCAATAAGGAAAAGGTGAGGATAGAGACGGAAGCTACCTTAACCGGAATAGCACTGCTTGAGTATAAGCTTGAATACACCAAACAGCATTATAAAGCGCTGGGAGCTGTAACAGCTCTCAATGCCGACGAGCAGATCTCCACTCTGGAACGGATCAAGGGATTTGAACAGCAGCTTGTCCAATCCAAGCAAAAAGACCTCGAAGCTCTGCAATCACTTCAACAGAAGTATGATACCCTATCCATAGATGATGCAGTGGCTCGCAGGCAACGGGAATTATCTATCCAGCGGGATGCCGAGTTGGAAAAAGCACGCTCGCTCAAAGCCTCCGAAACTGTCCTTGCCAATATCAGTAGTTACTATGCCAAAGAGATAACTAAGGTGGAAACCGATGCATCTGCACAGAGAATCAAACAAACCGAGATTGAGCAGAAGGAGAAGCAGCGGATTGCCGAGGAAGATAAACGCAGGGCTCAGGAATTGGAGGATACGCGGTTTGAATTTGCGCAGAGGGGTTTGGACTTGGCGGGCAATACATATCAGGCAGAAATGGATGCTATCGACAACTACTATGCCAAGAAGAAGGATAAACTCATTGCTGCGGGTCTTACTGAAGCGCAGATCACCAAGCAGACCGAACTCGCCAAGTCCAGAATCAGAGAGGATAATGACCGCAAACACTTTGAAGGAGTCAGTTCCATCCTCGGCAACCTTGCCAAGACATCTGAAGCCTTCGGCAAGAAAGGCTTTGTGCTGTGGAAGACGCTTTCCATAGCTCAGGCGATGATGGATACCTATTCCTCTGCTACTGCCGCCTACAAGGCAATGGCAGGTATCCCGGTAGTCGGCCCCGGACTGGCAATCGCCGCGGCTGCCGCTGCCATCGGAGCAGGATTGGCTAACGTGGCTGCCATCAACAGCACCGAACCACCTAAAGCAGCCAAAGGCGGTATGTTAGTAGGGAACTCTCATAGTAATGGTGGGATCATCATCGAAGCCGAAGGTGATGAGTACATCACTGCCAAGGACAGGGTAAAAGCTCTTGGTAGAGGTATATTCGACTTCCTGAACTTCGCTCCTTTGGAATCAGTAAAACTTGCCTTTGCCGGACTGCCGATGCCGAGTGACCCACTGCCTGCCAACCTCGGCTCATATTATGCCTCCGGTGGCAGTATTAGCAGTAACGGCAGTATAACTGCGCTCTTGGATATCATGAGCGAGCTGCGGGATCAGGTCATAGAGATGAAGCAGAACATCAAAGACTCTAAGCCCATTATCGAGATTAATGTTGATCCCTTGTCCAATGATCCGGTGCGGGTCAGCGAGATTGCCGATACCGGCCGGCAGATCAGGTCTGAGGTATAATGCCAAACCTCTTCAAAGTGGATTTTATTCAAGGCAAGACTGATGCTGTTGACTACAGCCAGATCAAGCACAGCCTGACCGATACCGCTGCAAGTCGGGCTATCATCAGTCTGTCGGTCTCTGCCGATAAGCTGCAGTCTATCTCCAACTACAGCAGAGAACCCAAGCGACTGGTCTTTGAGTGCTTCCCGACTACCTGGATCAATACCAATATCCTATCCGGGAATAATGAGCATGAGCGTTACATCTCACATTATGAAGTGAAGGTCTATCGGGATACTGCGCTGTTCTTTACGGGGATAATCGATACCTCGCAGCTATCATTCGATGTGTCCACCGGCATCCTCAAACTTACCTGTTACGATAAGATCAAGCTGCTATCGGTATTTTCCGACCTGACTCATTACTATAGCCTGACAGCCGGTTATCAGCCCATCTGGTTGCTTGGATATTTCCTGCAGGACATCGGGCAGACTATCCCAATCGCAGTTCCCTACAGCAACCAGTTCACCATCCCAAGTCTAAACATCAGCATGGGCAACGCTCTGACCATAGCGCATGTTGACTTTGACGACTTGCTTGCCTTTCCCAATCCTCCCGGTGGTTGGACTTACAGTTATCACAGCTCCGGTTGGCTTGCACCCAAGTTCGGTTACAGAGTTGATACACCAAGTAACAAAATCACCTTTGTCTTTGCCTATAAGAAGGTAATCCAAGCCACCTATCCCAATCCTGCCACCACCAGATATCAAGGTCGCTACAGAGGCAGGATATACAAGTTCTATAACAACATCTGCCCCGTGATTGAAGAGTATGACGAAAAGACCGGCTGGGAGGACAGCCTCACTTCTTTGGATAATGCTTACAACGAGTTCATCAGTTTCTTTAATGATAACGGTATATCCGAAGCTCAATTGAATAGCCTGACCGGCACCGGCAGCCTTGGTCAATGCAGCTATGGCAGCAGCCATGCTGTCAATCTCTGGGTCGAAGCCCACTTTCATGGCAATGTCATGCCCACCAGACTGCAGCCCGGTAAGTCCTACGAGACCCTGCAAACAGAGCAGACTGATAACCTCAAAGCCTTACAAGCTATGCTGATGCTCTATAATGCCACCATCTTCACAAATACCAACGGCAACATCATCCTCAAGAATAAGGATGCCTATTCCACTTCCATAATAGATATAGCGGACTCTGATGTCGTATCCTTTCTCTCCAAGCGTGGTAATCAGGAGAAGCCGGATATCAAAGCCATAGATATTATGGCAGGAGACACATCTCAACTGCAAGGCATCATCCAGCCCTATCTGATGGACTTCTACGACTCCAAGTGGAGCATTGAAGCAGTAATAGATCAGTTAACCAAATACAGCCTTAATCTCCAGTCCAAGATCAGGATCAAGACCAAGGTCTATGCCATTACCGAGCTGGAGCGTAACTATGCAAATGATGAATACAAACTCAAGGCGTGGTTGATATGAAGGGCTTTCGCATGATCAGAACCGGCAGCGGCAATAGCTTCTATACCTGCGAGAACGGGCAGGTGGAATATGTTCCCAAGCTCAAATACCGCATTGAAAAGAAGAATGCCTATGACCCCACAATCCTCCATCAAAGAGAACCGTATCGGGAAGATGCCATCAACCTTGAAGCAGTGCTTAGACCGGAAGAGTACAGCGCTTTCCTTTACTTCCTGACTATTCCGGGCAAGTTCTATATTGAGTTTACATGGTACAGCACACTGATCAGGCAGTTTCCCGTAATTATCACTCAACTACCTAAGATGCCCGATGATCTGCATGAGTATCCCGAAAAGATAAAAGTATCTCTGGAATCCAGATACACCGGCGAACTCACCACCATCAGCTTTGATTATATCCATACCTTAGACGAGAATGAAACCGTTTTTCGATAAAAAAGAACCTAAACAAAACAATAAAAACAAGGAGCAGACATGTACAGATTTGGAATCAGCTACTACATCATGAGCGCAGCCAACCGTATCCCCTTAACCGGAGTGACCATCAGACTGGTCAGACCCGGGGCAACCTTTGCCAACGGCATTAAGGTTCTTGAGAACCCATCCGGCTCAGGTTATTACGAAACAGATACCCTCAGAGAGCAGGACTGGGGCTTCTATGAGATCTGGGATGACAAGGTCGAACCTAATGGCTCTTTCTCCGGCAAGACCTGTACTGTCGGTAAACTCGATGCCAGAGGTATCCAGAACAGCGCTATCTACACCAATCATGTTCTGAATGAATCCATTACAGCCGATAAACTCTCCGATGATTGCATAGAGAAAAGGCATTTCAACAATGAAACTATATCTCTTACTAATATGATCTACGAAATCCAAGACCAGAACAGAGGAGTGGGAGTACCCAGTCAACGGACACCTCCGGATATCAATCACGACCAGTTTGTTGCACATAAATTGGATAAGGAATATGGTAACCTACCTCAAGTTATCTTGACAAACCAGTGTGACTGTTTTCTATACATAGCAGACATCAAACTTGATGGTGGGCAAGTCATACTCAATGTAGGTATCGGTCAGCGATGGTCTGCTCAGGAATTGAAATACAACATCCTTGCGCTCAGCACCGATTAACGGAAAAAGAGAGAATGACCCAAATAGATAACAAACCACAGACCATACCGACCCGAAACAGAAACCCGGCAATGCCGGGTAACTGATGATATTGTTGAGCAGTTTATTGCTTCTGCTGGAGCCTGCAGATCAACTCTGCCATCAGATTGATCATTTCCTTATAGTCGCTGCATTCCCAGGCATCATCGGCTTTGATCCGAATCTCTTCCTCGGTCATCTTCTCCGACTGCAGCCAGGGTCCCCGGAACTGATTCCACCAGTTCTTATAGTGGAACTCACCAGCGTATGGATCATCCTCGACCGGATCGCTTTCAGCGCTATCCAAACCGGTCTTACTCATCTCAATCACCTTCATGGTCGATCCTAACTTCAATACCCCTGCCTTCTCTGCCATGTCTTCTACAGGCTGCTCCGAACCATCTTCCCTCATCAGTACGATCTGGCTGCCTGATTTCACCATCTCCTCCAGCGTTGCCTTGTCTTTGCCATTCTGTTTTTGCTTGTTCATCTTGATCTCCTTCTCGGTTACCCGACTGTTAACTTATGGGTTCTACCTAAACCCCCTCGCAACAGTGGTCAAGTCCTTTCTGCACAATATGATAAGAAAGTTGTGGTTTTATAGGCTCTCATTTGTCACAGCAACATGCCATTTGCAAAAATCGTGAGCTAATTTGCAAAAGCCTTGATCCTTTCCCAGTCCTTCCATTTGCAAAAATCGTGAGCTAATTTGCAAAAGCCTTGATCCAAACCGAGTGCAAAAATGCCATTTGCAAAAATCAGTGAGCCAATTTGCAAATTCAAGTGACCCTTTTCAACAGCGAAGTCTCTGGATAGTCAGGAAAAAAACTTGACTATTCTGGCATGCTTGGCAATTTGACCAAATATGCATAACAAGCGAGGTTTAGATAATGCAACAGACTGCCAGATATGACAATATGGCGATCATTATGAAAGCGTTGGCGCATCCTACCCGCCTGCTGATTTTGGATCGACTTCATGAGCGAGAGCACTGCGTAGGTGAATTGCAGGAGATCATCGGTGCCGATATGTCCACCGTCTCCAAACACCTGAGCGTGATGAAACAAGCCGGTATCATCGCTGGAAAAAAGCACAACAATCAGGTTTTCTACCGTCTTTTGTGTCCCTGCATCTTGGATATGTATCAATGCGTGACCGGAATATTGGCTAAAGGAAGAGACTCATGAGCAGGAAACTGAAAGAACTGAAAATCCTGTTGATCATGGTGGGTGTGTTTCTCGCCGCCTATTTCATCCCATTTGCATCGCCGCGTTTTCGTGCCGGCTTGCATGAAGCTTTTTTCATGGTGCAGGATTACGCGCGTTTGCATGTGCTCCTGTGCCTTGTCCCCGCGCTGTTTATCGCTGGAGCGGTGAGTGTTTTCGTCTCCCAGGCGGCGGTGATGAAGTATCTCGGCGCCAAGGCAAAGAAATGGCTTGCATACAGCGTAGCTGCCGTTTCCGGAGCGATCCTTGCGGTCTGTTCATGCACGATCCTGCCTCTTTTTAGCGGGATTTACAAACGCGGCGCAGGGCTCGGTCCTGCGATCGCATTTCTCTATTCCGGACCTGCGATCAACATCCTCGCGATCGTGATGACGGCTCGTATTCTTGGTGTCCAAATGGGCATCGCCAGAGCCGTGGGAGCGATTCTTTTCAGCGTCATCATCGGTCTGATCATGCATCTGATCTTCCGTGGAGAAGAATCCGTGCGCCTGGAAAAGGCGATGAACTTCGGCTCCGAGGAAGGCGGAAAACCGCTGTGGCAAACGATCATCCACTTTGGCTTGATGATCCTCTTTCTGATCGTGATCAATTGGGCAAAACCCACCGTTCAATCCGGTTTTCTGGGTTGGATGTATCTCAACAAATGGCTGCTCACGTCTTTGTTAGCCTTGCTTTTTGGCTTTTCGCTGAGCATATTTTATCGTTTCAAATGGTGGAAGGTTGTCCTCACTGCGGCGATCATTGCTTTAGTCGGTTATCTGTATCCCAATCCCCTGATCCCGTTTGTGATGGGGATCTATCTCTTCAGCTTATGGCTGATTCTGGAAAAGGGCGAGCTGAACGAATGGCTCGGCGCCACCTGGGGCTTTGCCAAACTGATCATCCCTCTGTTGTTTGTCGGCGTGATGATTGCCGGCAGCCTTTTGGGGCGTCCCGGTTTTGAAGCATGGGTGCCTTCCCGCTGGATCGAATCGGCGCTGGGTGGAAACTCTCTTTGGGCAAATTTCTTTGCCGCGGTCTCCGGAGCCTTCATGTATTTTGCCACTCTCACCGAAGTTCCTATCCTGCAAGGGCTTCTGGGCAGCGGCATGGGCAAGGGGCCCGCGTTGGCATTGCTGCTTTCAGGGCCTGCTTTGTCGCTGCCAAGCATGTTGGTGATCAATACGGTGCTGGGATTCAAGAAAACTGTCACGTTTATTACCCTTGTAGTGATCATGTCCACGCTCGCGGGATACTTTTTCGGGAGCGTGTTCGCATGATTTTGTGCAGCATTGAATCCCGCTGGGCGGAAACATCCACCCCGGCACCCGAAGAGAGTGATAACCATGCAACGTAAAGTACTAATCCTCTGCACCGGTAATTCCTGCCGCAGCATCATCGCCGAAGCGATGGTAAATCATTATCTTTCAGATAGATGGCAGGCATTTTCTGCGGGAGTCGCACCCTCAAAAGTCAATCCTTATGCCGCCAAAGTGCTTGAGGAAATGGGCATCGACACTGCTTCGATGCGCTCCAAAAGCGTGGTGGAATTCCTGCAAAGAGACGATCTCGATCTGGTCATCACCGTCTGCGATCACGCCAAAGAAACCTGCCCGGTGTTCCTGAAACCGGTCAAACAATTCCACATCGGCATTGATGATCCGGCACCATCTAACGCCAAGCCGGGAGATATCTCCCTGCTCAGCTTTCGTAAAACCGTGGAAGATGTCCGGGAGAAAATACTGGGCTATCTCATTGGCATAGATAGAAATTTGAAGTAGAGCAACGAGATAAATGCAGAAGAGATCATTTAACACACACAAAGGCAGAGAATGAAAAGAAAAATAGGGCTCGGAATGACAAACGCGCTTTGTGATCGCCAGCTAAAACCCGAGCTCCGCTGTAAAAAGTTATTGACAAATATCAGATTATGTTTAAACTGTTATCTATGAGCCATGGAAATTATGGGTAAACCGTGCACCACGACTGTAAGGAGTTAAAGCAATGAAGAAAGTAATTTTTGCCTTGGCGTGTGTGGCGCTTTTTACCGTTCTGTGCGCCAATCCGGTCATCCCCAGAGCGGTTGCAAGGGTGTGGTTTGACGCGAATGAGGATTTCAACGTGCTCTTCGGCGATGAGAATGCCAATTCATACGATATCCCCTCGATGAGTTTCAGCACTTCCTCAGGCACCTGGTCTTTTCCCGCAAACTTCACTCCTCCGTCGGATCCTCCCTACTCGGTCAATTTCACCCAAACGATCCCGGGATTCGACATCCAGCGTCGGCAATTCCGATGCCTTGCTCCCAACTCCTCACGGAGTGCTGGAACTGTTTCCAACGTGCTCACTCCAGCGATTTCCGATCGGGTTTTGGTAAAATATACCGGAACCGCTTTGACGAACCGGTCGATCACCATCAAGCTCTTTGATCTGAGAGGCAGAGTGCTGTCTCAGTATGAGTTGCCCGCTTCTGGACAGATGGATTTGATCTTGCCGCGCCTTGGCAGCGGGGTCTATTTCCTGAGTGCGTTCTCAGCCGATAGAATGCTATCCAGACAGAAATTGACCGTGATCAAGTGAGTCTATTGAAGTCTGTCACGCGTTTCCGAGGCTGTTGGATCTGTTTTTTGCTGCTGAGTGCATCGTTGACCTGTTTCGCGCAAGCTTTGCCTTCATTTGAAGCCGAGAAACTTTCTTTTTCGCTAAAAATCGATGACTCATCCTCAGATGCTCTGCTCTGGGAAGTGAGCGGAGATTATTTTTTTAGCAATCAACACGCGCATGCTATCAGCCAGCCCATCGCTTTTCCGATACCCTCTTCCGCGAATGTGAGTTTGGCAGTGATCCATGAACTGAGCATCATCGAGCCATCCGACAGCATGGCGGTCAGCCTCCTCTCGCAAAACTCTCAATCCATTGTTTTCAAGCTCGACCTCCCGCCGCGGAGCTTTGCGGGAGTGCGTCTCAGCTATTCTCAAAAGGTCGTGGGCAAGGAAGCTGTCTATATCCTCAGCACAGCCAAGACTTGGGGCAAGCCGCTCTCCTTTTGCGAGATCAAGCTATTTATCGGGAATGGCATCAAGCCGGTTTCATTGCCCTTTGCCGATCCGCAGATCATTCAAGGCAATAGCGGAAACGTCTATGGCTGGCAGTTTATAGACTTTGTCCCTCTGGGGGAGTTTGTAGTAATAGTGGAGTGAAAGCACCCAAAACGAGTGTGTCCCCGCAGATTATTCTTGACACAGATTGGAAGAAAAACAAACTTGATCCAAAGACGCAATGGAGGTACAATCATGCGATATATGATCTTATATTTATTCGCAGTGCTGCTACTGTTGGCAGCTTGCGCAGGTTTCTCAAAGGAAGAAAAACCCACGCCGGTGAGCGTGATACCCCAATCCGAAACCCCTCAGACCCAGGAAACCTTCAGATTGAAGCGCAAGATTGCCGTGGGCAGATTTTCAAACGAGACCCGCCTAGCAAATAGTTTTTTGTCCGAAGGTTCAAACACCTCCGCAAGAATGTCCAGACAAGCCACGGATATCCTCAGCGCCAAACTTGCCATCACAAACCGCTTCATCCTGATCGAGCGTCAGGACACCCTTGCCATCTCCAACGAGCGGCGCATTTCAAACATCGGTAATTTGCGCATCCCCGCGGATTATTTCATCATCGGAGCGATCACAGATTATGGCAGAAGCGTCACCGGCAACGTGGGAATGGTCGATCGCACCAAGAAACAGACCGCCTATGCCAAGGTCAATCTGCGCATCGTTGACACTCGCACCGGAGTTGTGATCTATGGCGAAGAAGGAACCGGCGAGGCATACTCCGAAACCGGCACCATCCTGGGAATGGGCTCTCAAGCCGGTTTTGACGGAACTCTTACCGACAAAGCCATCGAAGCCGCCATCAACAGCGTGATCAACAACCTCATCAACCGCCTGTCAAACGAACCCTGGCGCTCCTATGTGCTGAACGTGGAAGAAGGGTTTGCTTTCATCTCCGGCGGTGCCCTGCAAGGGATCAAGATCGGAGATGTTTTCACAGTGTATCGGCGCGGCAAGCTGGTGGATAATCCACAGACTGGGATCCCCATCGAACTACCTGCCACTCAGATATCCAAGATCAAGGTGCAAAAAATCCTTCCCGGAACCGAACTCACGGAGCTTTCTCTCTGCGAAATCATTTCCGGTGACCTCAGCGGCGATATCAAGCAGATGTTCGTCGGTGAAAAATGACGGGAGGAAGTATGAACAATATCTTGTATCTACTCGTGGTGCTGTTTCTGCTCAGCGCTTGCAGCGTTTCCCAAATGAACCAGGGTGCAAACGCAAAAGAGGGCTACGGCTATCTTAAAATTAGTGGCAATACAGACAACATCAGCCTCAGCCTCAATGGTCAGACGGTGCAAAGCGTCCCCGTGATGCTCTATGAGCTGAAGGGTGGAAGCTATAACCTGGTGGTCACTTCCGGCGGAGATGTCATACTCAGACGCTTGGTTTTGATCTCCGCTTCGCTGACCACCGAAGTCATCGTTCCATGAGAAAGCTGGCGCTGCTGCTGATCCCGTTTGCGTTTGCTGCCTGCACGGTTTCCAAGCCATATTTGTATTACGGAAACTATTCGAGGAGCTATTACAACGTTGTCAAAAAGCAGGATGAGGCTTCTCGGGCACAGTTTAAACAAAGCCTGGAACGCGTCTTTGCCCGTTCCGCGGAATATAGCATACCCGTCCCGCCTGGTCTCTATTGCGATTACGCGTTGCTGATGCTGGAAGAGAATCGCCTGCCGGATGCCAAACGCTACTTTGAACTGGAAAAAAGCAACTGGGCGGAATCCGCCATGTTCGTGGATTTTCTCATCCAGCGCTATCAACTGGGAATTGAGGAGGGACAATGATAAAACGCATGATCCTCCCCCTCATTGTGGCTGCCTTCTTCCTGCTAACCGGTTGCGTCACCAACCAATATACATTGCGTGAAACTTTCCCCAAAATGTATGAAAACCCGCCGACAGTGATCATAATCATGCCCCCGATCAACCAAAGCACCGCTGCCGAAGCCAAAGAATACTTCGCTTCATCCCTTTCCGAGGCGATGGGATTGACGGGCTATAATCCACTTTCCGTGGAATCCGTGTTTGCCGTGCTGCGGGATGAAGGCTTGTATGATACTGAAACAATAAACGATGAGGTGCTGAAAAACCTGAAGAAATACTTTGGTGCCGATGCGGTTCTGGTCACCCAGATCGAAAGATGGGACAAATCTTGGTTTCTGCTTTCCGGAACGCTGTCGATCACTGCCAAATACATGCTCTATAATACTGACACCGGCGAAGTGATGTGGGATTTCACGACCATTACGGAAGTGAGCCTGGGTTCATCCAACGAAAACCTGCTTGTCTCGATCATCGAATCCGCCGTCAAAACTGCTACCGAGGATTATTTTGAACACGCCCGCCGCTCCAATATTCTTACCTTCAAAAACTATATCCCGCATGGCAAATACCATCCCCTCTTTGGTGCCGACGGAGAAGCGACGGTTCCTTCCTCCAAAGTGGGAAACATCAAAATCGCAAAGTGAGATTTTATTGCGTAGTATTATGATCATCAAGACCAATATGAGTTATCGCACCCACGCACCAAAGCTGGCTGTCCAAAGCGCTTGCCAAGCAAATTAGGATGCTGAATATTCTCTGATTAACCTTTTTCTTTCAGACAGTGGAGCAAAGATGAAACTTAGATTAATGGCATTGATGCTAACAGTGATCGCAAGCGTTAGCATTGGATCTGCACAGCAGCTTGAGCCTGATAGGCTTGATTTTGCCGAAAAGGGCTCTCGCGACCGGCAGGTAGGACACATCCACGGCACCGTTTACAGCAGTGGAGGCGCCCCCATCCAACATGCCACGGTCACAGTCCAAGGCACCGGCATCAGCGTGATGTGTTCCCCCGTCGGCATTGGCGGGATACAAAGTCTCACCCAAACCTGCAAATGAGTATCAACTGTCACAGTGGTCGTAAGGCTTTATGAATTGGAGAGATATATAGGACTGGCTTCGGAAATTGTCACAGTGCCTTTTGGACGTTTCTGGACGTTTCTGTATCACCAATACTGCAAATATGCGCTGTTTTTAGACTGATTTCAGATCATCAGATTTTTGGGAGAGGTCATCAGATTTGGGGGACCCGCAACTGAAGTGCCAGGGGGCCGATCATGGTAAGCGAGTCAGTCTGATCTGAGTCTATAATAACAACCCGAAAGTCTTTATTGAGTGGTTGGAGGATCACTCCCTTGCGAGTCTCATCATACTGTATCCTTTTCAGGGTAATGCCTCCCTCGAATCTGACCGCACAGATTTTGCCATCCGTGTTCGACCAATCATACTGCTTTTTAATCAGCACAATATCCTCATGGAGTATCTGCGGTTCCATACTGGCACCGTTAACTCTGAAGGCAATGTAGGAGTCCGTACCATAAGGAAGATACCGGGTTGGAACTTCGACAGAATCCGCTGGAACATAGTCGTCTCTCACTTCGA
>JAUYAR010000112.1 GCA_030693415.1 Candidatus Cloacimonadaceae bacterium
TCATTAACCGAAGCCCACAGTGAATTATGCTGGTCTCTTACATGAGATACCTGTTTTCTGGAGAGCCGTATGCGGGAAAACCGCACGTACGGTTCGGAGGGAGGGGAGCCAGTAATGGATAACTCCCCTACCCCTATCATATTCCGTCCTTCCACCTTTTTCATTAGCTTTGGTGAAATAATCCTTGACAAGTATAGCGTTGCTAAGTAGATTGTCCATGGGTATCGCTCCTCAATACTGAAATATCGGGATCGAACCCAAGGGAGTTGATATGACAACCGGAGAAAGATTAAAATCTATCCGAAAAGGATTGAAGCTCATCCAGCTTGACTTTGCGGAGTGCCTGGGAGTCAAGGCATCGGCGATTTCGCAGATGGAAAACGGACACATCAAGCCATCCCTGGACACTTTATATTTGCTTACAACGAAGTATGGCATCAACCTGCATTGGCTGCTGACCGGCAACGGCGAAATGTATGCCAACGTAATGGACAAAAAGCTCGAGGACACGGCGCAAAGTTTCAGCAAGATCAAGAACTTCCTCACCGACGAGCTGATGAATATCGTCAAAGCCAAGGAAAATGCCCAGGATTCACAGGTTTTTGATATCCCGGTGATGGGAGAAATCGCTGCCGGTCTTCCGGTCGAAACCGGTGACAACATTCTGGATGTGGTCAGCGTCCGTCGGAGCATGATCAACGGCGTGATCGACGACTATATCTCGCTGAGGGTCAATGGACACAGCATGGATCCCTTCGTGATGCACAACGACGTCGTCATCATCCGCAAAAGTCAGGACTGGGGACGTCTGAACGGATTGATCTGCGCAGTGCGCATCGACGGATCCATCACCCTGAAAAAACTGGCGTTGGACGACAAACGCAAGCTCATCATGCTGATGTCCATCAACGAGGAATACAAGCCGATTTTAATCGATCCGAACGAACACGAGGACGTATCGCTGATCGGTTCGCTGCACTATCTCCTGCGCAAATTACAGTAAGTATCGCGCTTAACAGGCACATCAGCTCTCATGCGGTGTTTTCCGGATGAGGCAAAGGAGTATTTGTAATGATTCTGGAAGTATTGATCGCCCTAAATCTGGTTCTGGGCTTGGCGGTTCTGGCGATCGTCATCCGTTCTTTCCGTAAAAAAGAAGGCGGAGACGCGTTTCTGGAACCCTTGAAAGAGCTGTCCGCGCGTGTGGATTCGTTTGAAAGATACCTTAGGGACGACGTTCAGCGCCTGCGCAGCGACCTTTTGGAGATCGGTTCCCAAATCCGGATGGAGATGAGCGCATCGATCTCGCTGCTTTCCAATAACCTGAAAACTGAAAACAAGACCAATCGCGAGGAACAGAGTAAATCCCTTTCCGACCTCAGCGAATCGCTCTCACGCAAGATGCAGGAACTTACATCCACTCAACAGACGCAATCTGACGCTCTCAAGGACTCGCTTGAAAACCGCATGGAACAGATCCGCGCCAATAATGAGACCAAGCTGGAAGAGATGCGCAAAACCGTGGATGAAAAACTGCACGATACCCTGGAAAAACGCCTCGGTGAATCATTCAACCAGGTGAGCGAACGTCTCGAACTCGTGCACCAGGGACTGGGCGAAATGCAGTCTCTCGCCAGGGGCGTGGGTGATCTCAAAAAAGTGCTCACCAACGTCAAAACGAGAGGCGTGATGGGTGAAATGCAGCTCGACAACCTGCTGGAGCAACTCCTTGTCCCGGAACAATATGAACGCAATTTCAAACCCAATCCACGCAGGGACGAGCATGTGGAATTTGCCATACGTCTGCCCGGCAGGGATGAAGACCTGAAATCGGTCTATCTGCCCATTGACGCCAAATTTCCCATCGAGGATTATCACCGCCTCATCGATGCCTATGACAATAGCGATCTGGCAGGCATCGAAGCCGCACGCAAAAGCATGGTGACCCGCATCAAAGGCTGTGCCAGAGACATCCGGGACAAATACCTCAATCCGCCGTTGACGACGGATTTTGCGCTGCTCTTTCTACCCGTGGAAGGTCTCTATGCCGAGGTTTTGCGCAATTCCGGCTTGTTTGAAACCGTTCAACGCGAGTTTCATGTGATCATCGTGGGACCCACTACTATCGCTGCCATCCTCAATTCCCTGCAGATCGGATTTCGCACACTAGCCATCGAAAAACGCAGCAGCGAGGTCTGGAAACTGCTCAGCGCGATCAAGAGCGAATTTGCCAAATTTGGCGTCGTGCTGGAAAAAACGCAGAAAAAGATCCAGGAAGCGGGAAACGTGCTTGAAACAGCCCATCACCGTTCCAAACAGATCGAACGAAAACTGAACCGGGTGCAGGAAATCCCCGTCATCGAAGCCACGCAGATCCTTGATCTGGAAGAGCTTGCTCTTGAAGCTGACGAGGATGTTGATGAATAATCGGATAATTTACCTTGACGTTAAGAGCAGGCTTTTGCACATTGACGACACATTATGATTATGACGGATCCGTATGGATACTGGATCATAGGTGAACAACAGTAAACTTTAGAGGAGAATCAAAAGATGTTTCTAACCGGAAAACAAATGGGTGAGGTATTCCTCAAAGCCAAGCGCGAGCGCTTTGGCATCATTGCTTCCAATGTGGTGTTCGACACCCAGATCCGTGCCATCGTGCAAGGCTATGCCGCGGTCAAATCCGACGGTTTGATGCAAATGAGCGGTGGTGCCTGCAAATATGCCGCCGGCGAATCTCAGGATATCAAGATCGGCGCACAGCTCATCTCCACGATGATCAAAACCTTTTCCAGCCAGTTCAAAAACAGCGGCATCGGTCTGCACATCGATCACGCTACACCAAATTACTTTGATTTCATCGTCTATTGCATCGAAAACAAGCTCGTCACTTCCGTGATGATCGATGCCTCCCAAGAGGATTTGCCGGAAAATATCCGCATCACCAAAGAAGTGGTCGATGTCGCTCACAAACACGGCATCATCGTGGAAGGCGAGATCGGACACATCAAAGGCACGGAAGACGAGATCGTTTCGGACACCGAGCTTTATACCAAGCCGGAAGAGGCACTGGAATTTGTTCTAAAGACAAACGTCGATCTCTTTGCCGCATCGGTGGGCACCAATCATGGTGTCTCAAGGGGCGAAAACATCGTGCTGCGCCTCGATCTGATCAAATCCATCGACGAACTTCTGATCGCCCATAACGTGGAGCGTGGACTCGTTCTCCATGGAGCTTCCGGACTCACGGACGAACAGCAGCGCGTCGCCATCAAAAACGGAGTCGTTAAGATCAACAAAGACACCCACTATCAAATGGACATGGCAACCGCTATTCAGGCTTTTTGGGAAAAGGAAAAATATGCCATCGTCTGCCCGCCGGACGTCGATCCCGCAAGGTATGTGCCGAACAAGAGCAAGTTCGATCCCCGCAAATGGTTGGTCAAGGGTGAAGAAATGATGCAGGACACCGTTATGGGGTTTTGCCGTGTCACCGGAAGCGCGGACAAGAGCATTTTGACATAGTTTATGCTGATAATCAACGATCATTGGAATACCGGCGCAGACGTCTGTCTTTACAATGGAGACTGTCTTGAATTGCTCGCCGGCATACCGGATAACACGATACGGCTTGTAATGACATCCCCGCCATATAATATCGGCAAAGCTTATGAGAAACGCCAGCCTCTGAAAGATTATATTCTATGGCAGGAAGAGGTTATAAAGGAGTGTTGGAGAGTATTGACAAACGATGGCAGCATTTGCTGGCAAGTGGGGAATTTCGTCGATAATGGAGAGATAATACCTTTAGATATAGTTATGTTCCCAATTTTTGAAAAACTTGGCATGAAGCTCAGAAACAGAATTGTCTGGCATTTTGGGCATGGATTACACGCGAGCAAACGTTTCTCGGGACGCTATGAAGTAATTTTGTGGTTCACTAAGTCCGATAAATATGTGTTTAACCTGGATGCCGTCAGAGTGCCTCAGAAATATACCGGCAAAAAGCACTTCAAGGGCGCAAAGAAAGGTGAACTCTCATGTAACCCCTTGGGGAAAAACCCAACTGACATTTGGGACATTCCCAATGTGAAATCAAATCATGTCGAAAAAACTATCCACCCAGCCCAGTTTCCCATAGAATTGGTTGAACGGATGGTTTTAGCATTGACCAACGATGATGATTGGACATTTGATCCTTTCTCTGGGGTTGGAAGCACACAGATAGCTTCGATCATTCATCAGCGCAGGTCTTGCGGAGCAGAGTTATCCAATGAGTATTACCTTGTCGCCTTGGAAAGGATTGCCCTTGCACAGGCTGGAAAGCTGAAGATTAGACCGATGAATAAGCCTGTTTATGATCCATGCCGCCCAATATCGATCCCGCCTTTGAGGGTTAGTACCGGGGGAATCCACGAAAAACAACTTGAGATAGAATTAGAGAATGCAGGATATAAAAAATGAAGATTGTTTATGAATACTCCCATCTCGGTGGTGTTGAGATTATGCAAGTTCGGCATCCTCAAATGTGGGATCAAGTTCGACAGGTGATTACAAGCGTAGAAGCTCGCAGACTGAAGATTAGTAAAGAGAAAACCATGTTAGGACGTGCATTGGTCGATCCCAAAGATATGAATATCCAGTTTAAAACAGGATTCGAAACTTTGGGCTTTCACCAATTAATAGATAAGTACAACATCCAGTTGGAAGGGCGGAAAGAAGTAATCCGCGGATGTTATAAACAGATTGATTTCTCCAAGGACAAAGTCCTGGTCGAAGTGCAATTTGGGAAATACGCATTTATGTTCTACGATATGGCAAAATTCCAGTACTTCTACAATGAAAACAAAGCAGACGTAGGAATCGAAATCGTGCCTTGCCATTCGCTTTACAAATCAATGTCCAGCGGTGTCTCTTATGGGGAACAACTAATAAATGATATCGAAAGACTTAAACGACACTTTCCTGCCGTACCTGTGGCAGTTCTTTTAATAGATGAAAACACAATTGATTAATTAAGGAGATAGACATGAAAAACGTAGCAATCAACGGATTTGGACGCATCGGGCGCCTCGTGTTCCGTGCTATTCTGAAATACCATCCCGAAGTGAACGTGGTCGCCATCAACGACCTCACGGACGCCAAGACCCTGGCATACCTCTTCAAATATGACAGTGTCCACCGGGTGTTTGATGGCGAAGTCAGCCACAGCGAAGATTCGATCATCGTGAACGGCAAAAATATCCGCATCTATTCCGAAAAAGATCCTGAGGCATTGCCGTGGAAGGAACTCGGAGTGGAATACGTGATCGAATCCACCGGCTTTTTCACTTCCAAGGAAAAGGCTTCCAAACATCTCAAAGCAGGTGCCGGGAAAGTGATTCTCACCGCTCCCGCAAAGGATGAAGTGGACGCCACCATCGTGATGGGCGTCAATCACAAAAGCCTGAAAGCGACAGACAAAATTGTCTCAAACGCTTCATGCACAACCAATTGCCTCGCCCCCGTGGCAAAGGTGCTGCATGATAAATATGGCATCGCCCGCGGGCTCATGACCACCATCCATTCTTATACGAACGACCAGCGCATCCTCGATCAACCGCACAGCGATCTGCGCCGTGCCAGAGCTGCCGCCATGAGCATGATTCCCACCAGCACGGGTGCCGCCAAAGCAATCGGATTGGTGATCCCGGAATTGAAAGGCAAGCTCGATGGATGCGCAATCCGAGTTCCAACCCCGGACGGTTCTTTGGTCGATCTGTGCGTCACTTTGGAAAAAGCAGCCGGCAAGGACGAAATCAATGCCGCCATGAAAGAAGCCTCCGAAACATATCTTAAAGGCTATCTGATGTATTCGGACGACCCCCTCGTCTCCATCGATATCGTCGGCAATCCATATTCCTCAGTTTATGATTCCCAATTCACCTATGTCAAAGACAACATGGTCAAGATCTTCAGTTGGTATGACAACGAGTGGGGTTATTCCTGCCGCGTGGTGGATCTGTTAGTTTATATGAGTAAGCTGTGAACATGGATCAGTGATCGGTTTCCCAATGTAGCGCAGCATGCCGATGCTGCGAAGCCGTGAGACCCTTTCGTTTACGCAGGAATGGCATCCTGCGCTTCAAGCTGATCGTCTCAAGGTAAACACATCTCGCCTCTGAAACTATTATATTGACGAAAAAAGCATCGTCAGGCATTTGGAACGGAATGTGTATAAAATAGATAGGCGTTTGGGGCTTTGCGCCCGGCGCCTTCGCCAGATATTCGCACATGCTTGATAGATAAGGAGTTTATTATGTTGCAAGGATCATTCGTAGCCTTGGTCACGCCCTTCAAAAACGACGAAGTGGACTATTCCGCGTTGGAAGGATTGATTCAATTTCACTTGGATAACGGCACTCACGGCATTTTGCTTTTGGGCACGACTGCCGAAACCGCAGGTTTGGCTTCCGACGAAAAGGACGCGCTCTTGCGTTTTGCCCTGCAAAAGATCAATCACCGGGTGCCGGTGATGATCGGCACCGGAACAAACAACCTGCATCAAACCCTTACGCAGACCAAAAAAGCGAAGGAATTGGCGGCGGATTTTGCCTTGGTGATCACGCCCTATTACATCAAGCCCACTCAAAACGGGATGTATGAATATTTCAAGACCATCGCTCAAAAGACGGATATCCCGATCGTGATCTACAATGTGCCGGGACGCACCGGAGTATCGATATCCGCAGCTACAACAATCAAGCTGGCACATGAATGCCCCAATATCATCGGCATCAAGGAAGCCAGCGGAAATCTCGTGCAAGCCACGGAGATCATTCGGGACGCGCCAAAAGGCTTTTCACTGATGAGCGGAGAGGACGCTTTGAATCTTCCGTTGATGGCAATCGGCGCCAAAGGATGCATCTCGGTGACCGCAAACGTCGTTCCAAAACTGATGAGCGAACACATCCAAAGCTGCCTCGATGGCGATTTTGCCACTGCCGCGCTCCAGCACCAAAAACTGCTCAAAATGAATAACGTGATGTTCATCGAGACCAATCCCATCCCCGCGAAGGAAGCTTTGCATATAATGGGCTATATCTGTCTCGAATTTCGCCTGCCCATCTGCCCGCTCATGGAGTCCAACCGTGAGATACTCCGCAACACCCTGAAGGAATACAAGTTAATCTAAGAATTACAGGAGATAGAATCATGAAAAAACGAGCTGCTACCCACGGCTTCGTCCTGCAGCGAACTCGGAAAATTGACGAGATCAAAAGCACCGCCCACGTCTATATTCACGAAAAGAGTGGCGCGGAGCTGATCCATCTGGCATGCGAAGATACAAATAAAGTGTTTTGCATCGCTTTCAAGACCATTCCTGAGGACGATACCGGCTGTCCGCACATACTCGAACACTCAGTTTTGAACGGATCGCAGAAGTTCCCCGCAAAATCCACTTTCATGGAACTGATCAAGGGCAGTTTGCACACCTTCATCAATGCCATGACGGCATCCGACATGACTCTCTATCCGGTTGCCAGCACCAACGATAAAGACTTTATGAACCTGATGAACGTCTATCTGGATGCGGTGCTCTTTCCGCTCATTTATAAACACCCGGAAATCCTGCACCAGGAAGGCTGGCACTATGAAATGACCGGTGAAACGGACGCGCTCAAGATCCGCGGCATCGTCTATAATGAGATGAAAGGCGCGTTCTCAAGCCCGGACAGCATCGTCATGCGCAGATGCCAGCAAGAGCAGTTTCCGGACAACGCCTATGGCTTTGAAAGCGGCGGGGATCCTGAATCCATACCGGAATTGACCTATGAGAAGTTCCTCGATTTTCACCGCAAATACTACCATCCTTCCAATTCCCGCATCTTCCTCTATGGGGATATGGATATAGAAAGCTCTCTGAAACTGATCAATGATGATTATTTGAGCAAATTTGACCGCGACGAGACGGTGATCGAAGTGCCCCTGCAGGCGCCTTTTAAGAAAGCAAAAAAACTGGAATTGGAATATCCCATCGACGAGCACGAAGACCCCGCGGGACGGTGCTATCTCACGCTGCTTTATACCTTTGGCGAGATCACGAACGTGGAGGAAAGCGCCGCTTTGGGCATTCTTGCCGGGATTTTGATGCAAAGTGCGGCTTCGCCTTTGAAACGCGCCATCATGCAATCCGGATTGGCAAAGGATTCCACTGCCACAGCCGAAACCGATCTGCGCCAACCGTCGCTTTATATCGTCTGCAAACAGGTCAAAAAGGAAGACGTCGAAACGCTCACGACCCTGATCAACAACGAGCTCAAACGTCTCGTCAAAGACGGGATCGACAAGAAACTCATCGAAGCGGTCTTGAACATGCAGGAATTCTTTCTCCGCGAAGCACAGATGCAAAACTTTCCCAAGGGTTTGTATTATGCCTGGACCTCCTACGCGCTTTGGATGCACGGCGGCGATCCTTTGGACGCCATTGGTTTCGAACCGCTATTCGCCAAGCTGCGCAAAGGACTCACCGAGCCCTATTATGAAAAGCTCATCGAAAAAGCCCTGCTTAAAAACAAGCATTCCTCAGTAATAACCTTCGTCCCCGTGCCGGGACTCGTTGCCAAACAGGAAGCCGAGACGCGTGCCAAGCTTGATGCCATACAAGAAAAGATGAGCAAAGAACAGATCCGCGATCTGGTGGAATTCAACCAACAGCTGCATCAGTGGCAAAATGCGGAAGACAGCCCCACCGACATCGAAAAGATCCCCGTTCTCGCGCTTAAAGACATCAATCCGCAGGCGCAAGCCCTTCCCACCGAGCTGGAAACCTGGAAGGAATTCACGCTGCTCAAACATCCCGTCAGCGCCAACGGCATCGTCTATATGAAAGTCTATTTCGATCTATCTCACGCCGAGGAGGAAGATCTCCCCTGGCTGGCGATGTATTCATATCTGGTCAATTTCGTGGACAGCAAGGGTATGGATTATGCCACCCGCTCAAATGAAATCTACATCCATACCGGCGGCATCGGCATGCGTCTGAGCTTACTTAATGGCTATCAGGATCCGGCTCAGATCTTGCCAAAAATGCTCGTTTCCGGCAAAGCGGTGGTCTCCAAAGTGGACAAACTCACCGAGCTCGCTGCCGAATACGCGCTCAAGCCCGTCTTTGAAGACAAAGCCCGCCTGGCGACCCTGATCCGCGAACTCAAGACCCGCATGGAAGCACGGATGATGTCCGCCGGTATTTCAGTGGCGATCAACCGTATGTTCAGTCCCTTCTCGCAGATTCATCGCTATAGCGACATGGTCGGTGGTTTGGCATATTATCACTTTCTCTGCGACCTCGAAAAACGCATTCTGATCGACATGGATGCCATAGTGGAAGAGCTTGAATGGGTTCGCGAGACCTTCTTCACGCAGAATAACCTCATCATCAGTCTCACCGCCACTCCCGAAGATCTCGAGGAAGCCTCCGAACACCTGGCTCCGATGGTTGAAAGTATTTCTGCGGAAGCCTATGAAAAAGCGGAAAACCACTTCATCACCAGGGATTTCAACGAAGGCATCTACGCTCCGGTCAAGATTCAGTTCTGTGTCAAGGGTGGAGACTTCTTCCGCAAAGGCTATTCCTATTCCGGCAAGATGCGCGTGCTCAACAATATCCTGAGCAACGAGTATCTTTATAAACAGATCCGCGTCAACGGAGGCGCCTACGGTGCGATGTCCAATTTCACCACTTCGGGACATCAATACTTTGCCTCATACCGCGATCCAAACCTGCGCGAGAGCTTGGACGTCTTTGACACTGTGCCCCAGTATCTGCGTGGATTTCAATGCAGCCAGAGGGATATGGATAAATATATCATCGGCGACATCTCGAATCTGGATTATCCCAAGACCCCGGAATCAATCGGAGCCGCGGCGGATGATGATTATCTCACCGGATTCACTCATGAAGACCGGCAACAGATACGCGACGAAGTGCTTTCCACCAAGATAGAAGACATCCGCGCTTATGCAGATATGATCGAAGCAATCATGACCAAGCATCACTGTTGTGTATTTGGCAACGAAGCAATAGTGAAGGAAGCTGCGGAACTCTTCGACGTGCTCACACCAGTCTTTAAACAGGATAAATGAAGCAAAAAGATAAAAAGAAAAGAACCCGATACACCGGTAGGCTGAGAGCTATCAGCCTGCCGGATCTCGACATCCTCGATGACGAGCGGGAGAAAAGCGAATATAAGACCCTACGCGCCGCCCACAAACAGCAAAAGAGTTTCAAAAGCGGCATGGAACTCCTGCATGGACGCATCACCGAGATCATGAGCAACTACCTTTATGTCGTGGAGGCTGGGGGAACCTATTACAACGCTTCGCTTTGCGGGCGCATGAAGCAGTTCATCTATGGCAGTCAAGCGCTCTCAGCGGTGGGGGATTATGTTCAGCTCGATATCTCCCACGCGCCCAACCATCGCATCGAAAACATCCTGCCTCGCAAAAACACACTTTCCCGATTCACCGGAGGCTCATTCCAAAAGGAGATCATCCTCGCCGCGAACATCGATCAGGTGATCATCACCGTTTCCTGGAGAATGCCGATGATCAAACCGGGATTGATCGACCGCTATCTCTGCATCGCCGCGCTGCAAAACATCTCACCCGTCATCGTCATCAACAAGATCGACCTCTGCGAGGATCACGAGGAACTGGAAGAAACCATCTCCTACTACCGGCAGATCGGCATTCCCATCCTCTGCACTTCGATCATCAGCGGCGAGGGTATGGAAGAGCTCCGGAGCCTGGTCAAAGACCGCGATTCCGTGTTCTCCGGTCAATCCGGCACGGGTAAAAGCTCATTGATCAACTGGTTGCAGCCTGGTTTGAATCTCCTCACCGCCGAAGTGAGCGACTATAACGAAAAGGGCAGGCACACCACCACTCAGGCAATCTTGATCCCCTGGAGCTTCGGAGGACACCTTTTGGACACCCCCGGCATCAAGACGGTGAACCTCCACAGTGAAGACAAGGCATTGATCCCCAAGGTCTTCCCCGGTTTCGACACCATAGCCCTAAACTGCCGGTTTCGCGATTGCAGCCACACTTGCGAAGAAGACTGCGCTGTGCTGCAAGCTCTCGAAGCGGACATTATTCCCATCGAGCGTTATGACACCTACCTGCGCATCCTGAGTTCGCTATAAAGGTCTGTTATGAAAAACTTTGCCATCTTCATCAACCCTGCCTACCCTGACCTGAGCAGCATCTTCGACCTGTTGAACAAACTGCGCGAAGAATATCACATCACGTTTTATGCCACGCCACAGCAACGCGACATCATCCCGGAACCGATCAAAATCTGCGATCCTGACGATAAAAACCTCCCCCGCATCGACTGCATCCTCGTTTTCGGCGGAGATGGCAGCATCCTGCGTGCCAAGGACTTGGCACTGAAAACCAAGGCTCCGATCCTGGGCATCAACCTCGGCTATCTGGGTTTCCTCTCCGAAACGTCGCTTACGGAGATCAAAGCCTCTATCGAGAATCTTATCGGCAAAAAATACCGCCTCCTATCCCGAATGCTGCTCAACTGCCATTTGAGGCGGGGTGGCGCGATTATCTATACCGGGCTCGCGCTGAACGACGTGGTGGTCTATAAAGCTGAAACTCCACGCCTGATCCATGTGCGGATCTTCAACCACGGCAGATTCGTCTTTGACACACGCTGCGATGGAGTGATCGCCAGCACGCCAACCGGCTCCACGGCATATTCTCTTTCCGCGGGTGGACCGATTCTTTCTCCGGAAATGCAGGCGATCGTGCTTTGCCCCCTGAATCCTCATCTGCTCAGCATGCGTCCGATGGTCTTTCCCGCCAGGGACCAGATTATGTTGCGCGTGCACGGACTATGCCAACCCGCCTGGCTGCAGATTGACGGAGTAAACACCATCCCCATCGAGGAAAACGACGAAGTGATGATCAGCGCCGCCAAACAGAGCGTATCATTCATCAAACTTTCAAACCGCACCTTCTATCAGATCCTGCGCAAGAAACTCCATCTGGGAAAGTGATGCTGACCGAGATATTTATCCAAAACTACCTATTCGTGCCGGAACAACGCCTTTCCTTCGGCAAAGGAATGACCGTCCTGAGCGGTGAAACCGGTGCCGGAAAATCCATCCTCGTGGGTTCTATCTCGCTGATCTTCGCGGAAAACTCACCCTCGCTGGAAGCTTTCGATCCTGCAAAACCCATCTATCTGGAAGCCTGTTTCGACATCTCCGCCAACCCCGAAGTAAAGGAAAAACTCGCCGAATTCGGCTATGAAATCGATGACGAACTCACTCTCGCCCGCGAAACCGGCATCAGCGGCAAATCTTCCTATTTTCTGAATGGCAGAAAGGTCTCCGCGACGATCATGAAAGAGCTGAAGCCGCTGATGATAGATTTTCACCACCAACGCGAGCAGCAGCGTCTGCTCTCACCCCAATACCAGCTTGAACTATTGGACATCTATGCCGCAGTGGATGTAGAGAAAGCGGAATTTGCCCGTCTTTACAAAGGACTTAAATCCCACCTCAAAGAGCTGGAAAACCTACGCCGCGCCGAGGAGCTAAACCGTCAGTTCATCGAGCTCTATCACTATCAATATGAAGAACTTGAGAAAGCCGGACTGCGCGTGGACGAAGATCGCGAATTGCAGCAGGAATTTGAGCTGCTCTCACACGCCAAGGAGATCGACGAAGCGGCGTCCTCCATCGCCCAAAACCTTTTTGAACGCGAGGACAGCGCTTTCGACATGATCAACCGTGCCGCCTCAGAGTTATCCAGATTTGCCGCTCTGAACGAAAACATCGCACAAGTAAAGCAAAGCCTCTCCGACTGCCTTGAAATCCTCTCGGACAGCTCTTCCGCGTTAGCCAAGCTTTCCGAAAACATCGTCCAGGACCCGCAGCGCCTGCTACACATCCAAAACCGCCTGGACACGATCAACAATCTCGTCTATAAACACAAGGCACACAGCATCAAGGAACTGATCTCTCTCTTCGAAGAACGCATGCGGCAGATCGATACCTTTGCCGATCTGAACGAAAACATCGCTGCCCTCGAAGTCCTACTGGAAAAGGACTTTCTCACATTGCGCGAAGCTGGAGAAAACTTGAGCGAGCTAAGACGCTCCGCGGCAATAGCTTTGAGCCGTGTATTGCAGGAAAACATCGCCCGGCTCTCCATCCCCGACGCAGTTTTTGAGATTAGGATTGACAAAAAAACGGATTCCAAATTACTAATGCACGAATATCTTGCCGCAACCACGGATAGCGGAATCGATGGCTGTGTATATAATTTCAGCGCCAATCAAGGCGCACAGCTTAAATCTCTGGCAGCGGTTGCTTCCGGCGGTGAGCTATCGCGCATTCTGCTGGCGATCAAGAAAGTGTTGGCGGAGCGGATCCCTGAAAAGCTGATCATCCTGGATGAGATCGATGCCGGCATCGGTGGTAAAACTGCAGAAGCCGTGGCGGAATTTATCTTTCGCCTGGCGACCAGCCATCGGATCATGTGCATCACCCACCTGGCACAGATAGCCGCCATCGCGCATCAGCAGGTAGCGCTCAAGAAACATAGCGGCGGCGGAAAAACGCGGATCGACATGATGGTCTTGGACGAGCAAAGCCGGACGGCGGAGATCGCCAGAATGCTTTCCGGATCAGTATCCGAGACTGCCGTCAAGCATGCTGAAGAATTGATTTTAAAATATAAACTGTGAGGAAAGAGTGAACAAAAAAACAAAAGCCAGAGCCCAGGGGGTGGCGATTTTCATCGTCTTTCTCGCCATCGCAACCACCATCTTTCAGGTTCAAAGAACCCGGGAAAAAGGGTCTGTCGGTTATAATTTCCAGCCCTTCAATGCCGAATTCCACAGCCTCAAATGGTTGAACAAAGCTGCATTTTCCATGAGCAGCCATAACACCAAAAAGACAATGGATGAATTGGATCAATTGGTAAAAAACTCCGCGATCACCACCCTCCGCAAAGAAAAACATGGCGCTTTCGGAGTCTATACCTTCAGCGTCAAGAATACCGCTTTTGAAGAAGTTAGCAAGCAACTGCGCGGTATCGGCAATCTCCTCAGCACCAGCGAAAGCATTGATACTTCATTGATCAATATCAATCTTGAGGCTGAGACAGCCAATCTGGCTTCCCATGAGAAGGATCTGGAGGAACTGGACAAGATCCGCGTCCCCACCGATCCCGAAATACGCCGTAAGGAATCCCTTCGCCGCATGAGGGATAAGACCAAGATCAGGCTGGAAAACCTGAAAAATATGGAAACTTATCTGCTGTTTGTGACCATCAAACCCGCTGTCAAGGGCTCCGGAACCATCGATGTCATAAAGTTTATGATTATCACATTTTTGACGTGGCTTGGCATCTATTTCGTCGGCTTGATCCTGGTCTATTTCGGCACACGCCTTTTGATGTATCTACTGGGCATGATGGGAATTAAGGGTCTCGGCATGAGCGGCGTCGGCGGTTCTTACTCCTATGGCGGATATACCGGTTATGGACAAAAATATTCTTCAAAATATGGCTATGACCGCCCCAGCAAACGCAAGATCAAGCGCATCTATAAAGACAAGAAATCCGAATCCGAGACGGAAGAATCGGACAAAAGCTGATCCCTACAAGGAGGAATCATGGCGATCAACCTTGCCGCCTGGCACATCTGGATGATCATCGGCATCGCCTTTGTCATCATTGAGATCTTTGACCCCGCTTTTTTCTTTATCTCATTGGGCATCGGAGGGATTGCCACAGCCCTGATCTGCCTCATGCCCTTCGTGGCAAATAGCGTTCCGCTGCAGATATTTATCTTTGCCGTCGTCAGTTTCATCGCTTTTCTCTTTATGCGCAAGCTCGGAAGGAAGGTGCTCTCCCACCCCGGGGGCGAGACCAACGTCTTTGCCCTCAAGGGCAAAACGGCTTTTGTCACCACGGACATCCCAATCGATGGCAAAGGACACGCCAAGGTTGGCGGCGAAGAATGGGTGGCGGTTGATGCCGATAATACCCATCTCGAACCCGGCACCAAAGTGATCATCCAAAACATCGAAGGAAACAAGCTTATCGTCCGCAAAGAATAGAGCTAAACCTCTCATATCCCCCGCCGATTAACGATTTCACTATGCCCGAAGGCTTTTCCGTGAAGCCGCGGGCTTTTTTCCCCCCTTGGGGTGAGTAATACTGAAGCTTAGTCCATTGCTCTTATATGCCTGCAGAATATGTGCTTACCGATGATAGCAACTTGTCCTTCCCCCTTAGCATTACGGAGTCAATACGGACTTAGTCCGTAATGAGTCCGTATTGATTCCGTAATGCTAAGGGGGAGGCGGATTTTTGAAGTGCGAGCGGATGAACTAATGAACGATAGAAACCGAAGGGACACTAAGCGGAAAACAATAGGAAAATGAAGGAGGAATCAAGCATATATTATTCGGAAAACAGAGATGGGCTTTGATCTGATCTGAGCCGCTATTTGATCACGATCTTGGCAAATTTGGTGGTGATATCTCCGTTTTTTAGGTTCTTTTTCCAGTGGGCGCGCAGGCGCAACTCGCTAACTAACGTAGCGTTTCCGCAGAGGACATAGGCTTCGCTGTGAGGGCATTTTTGTTTGAGAAAATCCCCCAATTCGTTATAGAGCAAGCCGATGGATTTCGTTTCTCCGATGCGCACGCCATAGGGCGGATTGGTGATAATCACGTGATTTGGATGTTCCGGCAAGGATTGGAAAGGGCTTTGGCGCAATTCCACCAACCGTCCGTGGGGCAGGGAATTCAGGTTTTCCCTCGCGATTTCGATGTTGATTTCGTCGATGTCTGATCCTTTGATCATCCCCGTTTCGGGGATTTGGATGGCGCCGTCCGCCTCACGTTTCACTTTTTGCCACAAAAGAGGGTCAAAATGCGGCAAAAACCGCAGCGCTCCCTCGCCTCTCAGATAGGCGGCGGGGATTTTGCACAGGTGCATCAAGGCTTCGCAAAGGATCGTTCCGGAGCCGCACATGGGGTCAAGCAGCGGTTTTTCGCCGTTCCAACCGGAAAGTCTGATCAATCCTGCCGCCAAGGTTTCCTGCAAAGGGGCGTCGGCGGCGGCTTTTCGATAGCCGCGTTTGTGCATGCTGATCCCCGCGAGGTCGAGGTAGATATTGGCAAAGTTCTCGTGGATATGGAGGTTGAAAAGGATGTCCGGCGCGGAGGAAGAAAAATCCGGACGCGCCTGAAACTTGTCTCTGAAGCTGTCACAGATCGCGTCTTTGAGGATCTGTCCGGCATAGAGCGAATGCTTTATCTGGCTGGCGCTTACGTTGCTTTCGATGGCAAACTTTTGGCTCAGGTCAAAAAGCCCCGTCCAATCGATCCGTTCCCGTGCCAGCTTATATAAATACTTATCGCTATGACAGTTGAAGCTGATCAATGGAGCTAACACCCTCTGCGCCAGCCTCGAACAATATAGCACGCGATAGAGAGTCTCGGAATCGCACTGAAAACGGACGCCCCGCGGGACTTCGCCGAGGACTTCCGCGCCCAACTCGCCAAGCTCCTGCGCGGCATGCTTTTCCAAAGTTCCCGCGACCTGCGCGAAATACTTTTGATGTTTTTGATACTCGTAGTTTTCCATGACCGGCAGGATCAGGAAAAGCGGCTATCTGTCAAGAGATTTCGCTGCCAAACCTGAATACCTGTCTCATTTCAGCACCGGTTCATTATTGAAAAACCAAAAATACCTTGACAAATGCCTTTGCTGTCAAGACTGTGATCGTCAATTGAATGAATTATTAAAGGAGTAATTGTGCAATCTCAATTAGATTTATTCATACCAACACCTGATCATGATTATGATATAGAAGAAAATCCACTATACTTATCAACCCAACTCCTTACCTATATCGGTAACAAAAGGAGTTTGCTCGGGTTTATCGGTCAAGGGGTTGCCATGGTTCAGAACAGGCTGAATAAAAAGAAGTTGAGAACATTTGATGTCTTTTCTGGGTCTGGTATAGTTGCTAGGTTTCTGAAACAATTTTCCAGCATGATGTATGTTAGTGACCTGGAGAAATACTCTTATGTAATCAATGAGTGCTACCTTACCAATAATGCTGACTTTAATTCTCTTCTTTACGACAGTATTTTTCGGGAGATAAAATGGAACATTGAAGAACATGGCTTACGAGAGGGGTTGATAAGAAAGCTATATTCACCCCAAGATGATAAAATGATAGTAGCTTCCGACAGAGTATTTTACACAAATAGAAATGCCATGTATATTGACACCGTGCGTTCATACATAGAGGATGTTCCACCAGAAATGAAGAAGTTTTTATTAGCTCCACTCTTGGCAGATGCGTCAGTTCACAGCAATACATCTGGAGTCTTTAAAGGATTCTACAAGGATTCTGAGACAGGAGTAGGCCAGTTTGGCGGCACTAATCAGGACGCTCTGAAGAGGATATTGGGTAATATTGAACTGAAAAAACCCGTACTAAGCAACTTTGAATGTGATTATCTGGTTTTTCAAGAAGATTCTAACAAGATAATCAATGAACTCGAGGAGGTCGATTTAGCCTATATTGATCCACCCTATAATCAACATCCTTATGGGTCAAATTACTTTATGCTTAATCTGATTGTAGATTATAAAGAACCACAAGAGGTTAGCAAGGTGTCCGGCATTCCTAACACCTGGAATAAATCTCTTTACAACAAAAAACGGAGCTCATTTGCTGCATTTAGACAATTGATCGAGGATGTCCGGGCGAAGTACATACTGATTTCATTTAACTCGGAAGGTTTTATCAGTCTGGATATGATGACAGAATTGCTGAATGGTATCGGCAAACTTACGGTTTTAGAAACAAAATACAATACCTTTCGCGGCTGCAGAAACCTTCATAATAGGGAAAAGCATGTGAAAGAGTATTTATACTTATTGGAGAAATAATGAGCGATAAGCACAGACTCAGAAAAACCAGAGAGAGCACTGTAATCAACACGACATCCAAGAAGCAAGAGACAGACCTAACCAAGGCTTTAGAAAGAGTATTAACCGATCTGCGGGACAAATATTAGATTCGCATTGTTCACTCCAATAATTGGTATTTACGAGACATAGTTGCTGTATTAAGAGAGAGATATCCGGAAGTTGAATGGTACAATAAATTTGACTCCTCAAACATGAAACCAGATGGTGGTATTGTGTTTATCAAAGATAACGATGATAAGAGTTACCCCATATTGATATCGGAAGCCAAAAATCAGGGAACTAATGATTTGCGGGCTGAGGAAGGATTGAAAAAACAGGCTCATGGAAATGCAGTTGAAAGATTAGGGAAAAATGTGATTGGTTTCAAAACAGCGGTGATGTTTGAGTCGATATTCCCTTTTGTCTGCTTTGGTTATGGTTGTGATTTTGCCGATGGTTGCAGCATTATTGATCGAGTAGTTACAATTGCCATGTTTTCAGAGTTAAATGTTGTAAGATTACATAATGAAGGCGCAAGCCAGCAGGTTAATCGTGGCAGCTTTTTCTTCCGCAAGGAAAAATGGTCAGAGACCGAAATGTACAATATCATGTTTGATATTGCAGACAGGAGCATATTGTATTACTTTTCCAAATATAAACAGGAGAACTTTGTCACCCAATAGAGCAAGAACATCTTCATGCTACCGGTTTTTTTGAAAAACACCTAATGTGTCTGGGATTCTTTTTGGCAACCTAGTGTCAACTATATTAGGACTTGACAAGAACTGAATTTGGACGCTGTCCTTGGTATGCAGTGCTCCTGAGCAGCATTGGGTTCCAAAGAACTAAATCAAACATAACCCGCAAGATAGACCGATTTGGCACAGATTGTGCTTGACATGAGTATCTATCGGTAAAGCTTGACCGAAAGGATATTGAAGGGAGGATATTATGTCCAAGTTCTTTTATTATACTGCGTTGCTGCTCGCAGTGATCGTGTTGAGCGCTTGCGAATCCGGAGGTAAATTCCGGGTCGTCAACCAGACTTCATATCCGGTTTATGTTAGAGTGGGGGATTTTCCCGAAGTGACCATCCCAAGCGATTCCGAGCACCTTTTTGACCTTGAAACTGGAAACCAGAGCTTCTTCACCGGCACGGTCGAGGAAACTGTCCCCGTGCGTATAATAGGCGAAACTTACAGTCTGGAGGACGGTATCGAGGGTGTCTGGACAGACAGCACATGGGTTAAAATTGCCGTCGGAAAGACCACCAACGCCTATCTCGCACCAAACCGCGCCTGCATCAAGATCGTCAATGCCAGCACCCAAAACATCGTCTCCGCCTTGATCTACCGGCACAATTTCATCTCCGCATCGCACATTGCCACTTTGCAAAATATCGCACCCGGAGAATTTCAGTTTCTGAGGGTGAATTATGCCACGGCAAACAGCAATTTCTATTATTATGTGAGCTTGCAATTGGCGGATGGAAACACCTATCAATATGGCGGAGAGAGCACGATCCTGCTCAAAGACCAGCAGTTTTTGATTACGTTGACCGATCCTCAATAGGGCAAAAATGAGCTTTGTTCAGATCCGGGGGAGCCATCGCTCTTCCTCTCTGGCAAGTGCATAAATATACAGTATGTTATAAATACAATTAGAAAATCATAGGAGCAAGAAAGAAAATGAACAGGAAAAGGCTTTTCACATTGTTGATGCTGTTTGGCTTGATGCTGACAACTCTCACGGCGATCATTCCCAATGAGAACAGATCGATCCCTCTGCCAAGGGATCCGGAGCTTATGTCCGGAAAGCTAACAAACGGACTGACCTATTACATCATGGCAAACGGCAATCCAAAAAACCGCGCGGAACTGCGTCTCTTCGTCAATGCCGGCTCCGTGAACGAAGATTCCGATCAGCTCGGCTTGGCACATTTCACCGAACACATGGCTTTCAACGGCACGAAAAACTTTGCCAAAAGCGAGATGGTGGATTATCTCAGCTCCATCGGCATGGGCTATCACAGCGGGCTGAACGGGATGACCAGCTATGATTTCACCGTCTATATGTTCAAGCTGCCGACAGATGACCTGGAAAAAATGCGCAAGGGCATGCTGATCCTCTCCGACATGGCGCATCAAGTGAGTTTCGAACCCGTGGAGATCGAACGCGAACGCGGAGTCATCATCGAGGAATGGCGCCTTGGGCAAAGCGCTCAAAGCCGCATCAGCAACGCACAAAACGCAGTTCGCTTTGCCGGTTCGCGCTATGCTGAACGCTCACCCATCGGCACCTATGAGGTGCTCAGCACCTTTGATCATGATACTTTGAAACGCTATTACCGGGATTGGTATCGTCCGGACAACCAAAGCGTCGTGATCATTGGAGATTTTGATCCCTCTGCGATGCTGGCACTGGTGCAGGAATACTTTGGCAAGATTCCGGCACGGGAAAATCCCCGTCCCCTGGAACACTTTTTCGCTGAGGAAAATATTGCCCCGCAGATCGTTGTGACCGCGGATCGCGAATTTCCGATGACGATCCTGAACGTGATGTGGAAAAAACCCGTGGAACCGATGCAGTCTTTTGGGGATTATCATGATAAGCTGCGCAGCAACCTCTATTACAGCATGTTCAACACCCGTCTGGAAGAGCATAGCAAGAGTGCCGATCCGCCTTTTTCCTTTGCCTATTCCTATGATGAACCGCTGATCCGCACGCTTTCCGCCGCCACGGTTTTTGCAGTAGTGACCGAGGGAAAAACTGAAGCGGCGCTGAGAACGATCCTCGCCGAAGCGGATAGAATCGAACGCCGGGGCTTTGTGCAAAGCGAATTTGACCGTGCCAAGATCAAGACACTCCGTGCTGCCGTGCAAGCTGTTGCAGAAAAGAAAACCCGGGAATCAGACGATATGACCTGGAGTCTCTTTGGCACGCTCGCGCATGGATATGCAGCGCTCAGTCCCGAACAGGAGGAAACCCTGATCAAAAGCCTGCTGGATTCGATCACTTTGGAAGAAGTGAACGCCGTCGCCGCGCAACTGATCTCGGATAAAAACATGTTTGTCTCGCTCGCCGCGCCGGATAAGAAAAGCGCCGTCTATCCCACGGAGGCGGAACTCCTGGCGATCGTCAATTCCGTTTCCGGGTCGGAGACTGCGGAATATGCCGATCAGATTGTGGACGAACCGATCATTGCACAGATACCCACGCCCGGAAAGATCAAATCCGAAACGCTCATTCGCCGCAGCGGAGTTTCAAGATGGACACTCTCCAACGGCATCGTCGTCTATGCCAAAAAGACCAATTTCAAAAACGACGAAGTGTTGCTCACAGCCATCAGCCCCGGTGGCTATTCCCAACAACCAGAATCCGAGATTGCGGCTGGGCAAATGCTTTCCGACTATGTAATGGAAGGCGGTTTCGGCAATTTTGATTCCGTCTCGCTTAGCAAAGCTCTTGCCGGAAAGGTTGCGGACATATCGCTCTCCCTGGGACTGAATTCGGAAGGTTTCAACGCAAGCTGCTCTCCGCAGGATCTGGAACTGATGTTTCAGATGCTGCATCAATATGGCGTCAATCCGCGGTTTGAACAAAAAAGCTTCAATTCCTTTGTCCAACGCAACCGTTCGAGATATCAGGATCGCATGCTGAACCCGGAAAACGTGTTTTTCAACGAACTCAATGCCGCGTCCTACAACTATCATCCCTACAGGAAATCGACCACGGCGGAGGATATTGATCAGATCACGCTGGAACAAATGCGCGGTATGTTTACAGAGCGCTATGCCGATTTTTCTGATTTTACTTTCTTTGTGGTGGGAAATTATGATGAAGCACTGCTCAAAGACTACCTGAAAACCTACGTCGCCACCCTTCCCGCAAAGGGGAGAATGGAACGCTACAAAGACGTCGGCATGCGCACCGTCAAGGGTCATAAGGAAATCGTCTTTTACAAGGGAGAGAGCGACCGCAGCTTTGTATCGCATTTCATTAGCGGGGATTTTCGTTTCTCGGATGAGAACAGTGTAAGCATGAGCGCGCTCGTCTATGTGCTGAATGAAAAGCTGCGCGAAAACATCCGCGAACTGCGCAGCGGAGTCTATTTCATCCAAGCTTGGAACGGTTTGGACATATATCCAAAGCCTTTTTACACGCTACAGACCGTGATGGCTTGCTCGCCGGAACGGGTGGAGGAGCTCAACCTTGCCATCTTTGCCACCATGGACAGCATCCGTGCCGGCGCCTTTGACGACAAATATGTAGCCGCTGCCCGCGCCACCTTGCAAAAGAGCTATGAAGAACGCATCCGCACCAATAACTACTGGCTCTATTCGATGCAAACCAACCTCTGGAGAAAGCGCCCACTCGATGGTTTTCTCAATTTGCCGGCTCTCTATGCCAAGCTCGACAAAGCGACGATCGTTCAGGCGGCAAACCGCTATTTGAGCTTTGATAAAAATAGACTGACCATGATCATGCTGCCGGAGCAAAAAAGTGAATAGAACACTGATGACGTGATGAACCTGATCTACTTGATTTGTGATCGGGGAGGAATTGGGGGTTTGGTGACCGTGGAGACGGTTGCGGAGCGTAGCGTTGGTTGGCTGTGGACTTATACAAACTATAGAATCCTGGTCGGTAATGGGATAGATTGTTGAAAACGCTACTATGCACTTTGCAGTCACCGTGGTTTATAAACATCGTATTCAAGATGTGCGGACAGCCTGTGGAGACTTTGATAACTGTCTGACTCACATACAAATGGACGTTTCAGAAAAAAAAAAGTAAAAAAAGTGAAGTTTCTGCTTGACAAGATCACGGGGGTTGGTTATCCTGTAATTAGAATAGTAAATTATACAAAGGTATAGAGTGTAAGACAAATAACAAAAGGAGTTTACAGGAGGAAATCATGAAACTCAAGTCAATTATCATATTTATTCTAATGCTCGGAATCGTTTCGAGTAGCTACGCAGCGTGGTGGTATTCAAAAGATCAGGTGATCAGCCAATTGGCGAATGCCGGCACCGACTATCAGGTGCGGGTCATCGCCCATTATGGAGCTGGCTCCAGCATCGGTGAGAATGTCTATTTGAATAGCAACGGCCGCACAGATTTTGGTGATGTCCGTTTCTTTGAGGGCATCACACCACTGAATTATTGGATGGAATCCATGACAACCAGCTCTGTGGCAGTTTTTTGGGTAAAGCTCGCCGGCAACTTGAGCTTGGGTGCCGTCACGCTTACAATCAAGTATGGCAACCCGACGGCTACCACCACTTCCAATGGGGACAACACCTTATATTTTCTTCGATGATTTTGAACGAACAGACGGAACTCTCACCAAATGGACCAGACACAAAATAGTGGGCGTTTATCCTCGCATCGAAGGTGATTCATACCTCAGGTGCGGTGGTGGAGTAATTTCCGCTCCCTACGGTCACACTGTGCTTGGTTCTTCTGCAACCTATGCGGGTTTTTTAAACAACGCAGTGGAATATCGCTATCGAGTTTCCTCGAATGCAATCAGTGAGTTGAGCGTTCGTGGCAATTTCGCAGCAAATACCGGATACAAGGTTCGTAGCGACCAAAGAACGGGGGAAGGTCAGAGTGTTCTGAAACCCCCATACACGGCCTGGGCTTTTATTCCGGGTTCCTTGGCTGACGGTGTTGTTCCCGCCGCAAATGTTTGGTATAGGGGAACCACCACTGTTTATGGCACTGGCACGGATTTTCTGAAGCTTTACCGGGATGGTATCCTGAGGAGGACTACTACCGATTCACAGTACACATCCGCCGGTCAAATATCGCTGCAAAATCACTATGGATCATATTCAGATTATGATTGGGCGGCGGTGCGCAAATTTGCCGGATCTGAACTCACGCGCGGAAACTGGACTGTCGAGTTTACCGTCCCCGTCGAACTCACCTCTTTCACAGCCGTGCCCCACGCTCAGAACTATATCGTTCTGCATTGGGTGACGCAATCTGAGACCGATGTGATGGGCTTCTATATCTACCGCAATACGATCAATGACATCGGCACTGCTTTTCGTGTGAGCCCACTGATCACGGCAACCAACACTTCCAGCCAAACCTCCTATCAATATGAGGACAACGAGGTCACTCCCGGTATGTGGTATTATTGGCTGCAAAACATCGATTTCAACGGCAATGATGCCTTTCATGGTCCTGTCTTATGCACCTTGACTGACGGCAACAACGGTGGCTCGGTTCCCGATCTGCCATTGTTCTCCGGCATCGAGGCGATCTATCCCAATCCCTTCAATCCCAGTGCCATGATCTCTTACAATGTTTCAAGCCCTTCCGCAGTGAACGTCCACATCTACAACTCCCGCGGACAGCTCGTGCGCACGTACAACGAAGGTAACAAAGATCGCGGACGATTCAGTGTCGTCTGGAACGGTGTGGATGCATCCGGTTCCGACTGCCCCACAGGAATATATCTTATTCGCTTGACTGTCGGCAAAAACGTCTTCAGCCGCAAAGCCGCAATGGTGAAATAATACACGGAAAACTAATAGAATAGCATAGCCCGGCCTGATCGGTCGGGCTTTTTTCTGCTTGGGGAGAAAAATCATTGACGGTTTTCCACATCGCTCCAAGATGTACTAAAGATACTTTCATATTTGCGCTACTACAATAATTGGAGGTACAAAATGAAAGAAATACATGATGTGTCGAGAGTGCAAGCCTTTAGTATGGTATTGCTTACTGTCTTTGCATTGGCTATGATGCTTGCAGCATGCGTGCCGAATTTTATGCTCCGTCCCAGCACACGGGATATTGTAATGGTGGCAAGCACTACTCCCACGGTCGCCAACCCCGCCGCTACGGTCAATGCGGACAATCACTTCCTCCAAATTGATGACTTCTTTATCATGGACAACACCCTCGATGGACATGCCTGGATCTATTCCGCCATAGCCAAGATGACCCGGGAACCCAGCCCCGACACTGATAATCAAGGGCAATTTCTGAGAGGTATGGACGGGCAATCGATCTGGACAAGACACTGGGTGAGAACCCGCAAAGCCACCCGTGCCGATCTTGTAATCGGCAGGAAGGTAATCTTCCTTGATAGGTTCGATCAATATGGAAATTACCGTTCACCTATGAGCAACCAGGAAGCCCGCGCGAACTGGTGGCTGCATAGCCGCATCGTCGATCTCAGCGAACTTTTCCGAGGCGTCGTGATGGTCGGTGAGGGGATGATGGTGAACGAAAGCGCGCTCCGGGTAGTCGTGGAGTAAGCTGATATCATACGAATTTATCATGTCTGGAGACGTAATTTCCTGCATCTCCGGCTTTTTTATTGACGAAAATCGGGCATGTAGGAAACTGGATTACTATGTGAATCCGGCTCACCCGGGCAGGATTTGCAAATTCAGCAAAAATACACAGATGACAAGGGAGATATAGATATGCTTTCGACTAAGGACGCGATCCAAAAGCTCTTGGACAAAGAACAAAAGATCCTGAAGATGGGTGGAGACAAAGCGATCGAGAAACAAAAACAAGGCGGCAAACTGACCGCCCGCGAACGCCTTGACCTGCTCTTCGATCCCGGGACTTTCCGCGAGCTGGATATGTTTGTGCAGCATCGCTGCGACAATTTTGGCATGGAGAAGATCGATATCCCATCGGATGGAGTGATCACCGGACACGGCATGATCAACGGACGCCCGGTCTTTGCCTTTTCTCAGGATTTCACTTCCCGCGGCGGCAGTCTCGGTGAAATGCACGCTGCCAAGATTTGCAAGGTCATGGACATGGCTCTCAAAAGCGGAGTGCCGATCGTGGGGATCAACGATTCCGGAGGAGCCCGAATCCAGGAAGGTGTCGATGCTCTCAAAGGCTACGGAGATATCTTTTTCCGCAATTCCCGCGCCAGCGGAGTGATCCCACAGATCACCGCGATTATGGGACCCTGTGCCGGTGGAGCGGTTTATTCACCTGCCATGAACGATTTTGTCTTCATGGTCAAAAACACCAGCTTTATGTTTATCACAGGACCAGATGTTATCCGTGCGGTCACCGGTGAGGAAACCACCCAGGAAGAGCTTGGCGGCGCGATGTCCCACAACAGCAAAAGCGGAAATGCCCATTTTGCCTGTGAAAGCGACGCGGATGCCATCTCCCGGATCAAAAGCCTTTTGAGCTTTTTGCCCTCGAACAACATGGAGGACCCTCCCCGAGTAATGTCCGGTGACGATCCCTGGCGCCTTTGCCCCGAACTTGATGAGATCATACCGGACAGCCCCAAGATCAGTTATGACATGCGCGACATCATCCACAGCCTAGCGGACGGCGGATTGTTTTTCGAGCCGCATGAGTATTATGCCCAAAACTTGATCATCGGCTTTTCACGCTTGAATGGACGCGTAGTGGGCATCGTTGCCAACCAGCCGACCGTGCTTGCCGGCTGTCTCGATATCGATGCTTCGGACAAAGCCACCCGTTTCATCCGATTTTGCGATGCTTTCAACATCCCGCTCCTGACCCTTGTGGACGTGCCTGGTTATTTGCCAGGCACAGAGCAGGAATGGAACGGCATCATCCGTCACGGCGCCAAACTGCTGTGGTGCTATTCCGAAGCCACGGTACCAAAGCTCACGGTGGTCACCCGTAAAAACTATGGCGGATCATATATTGCCATGAGCAGCAGACACTTGGGCGCGGACATGGTTTTTGCCTGGCCAGGTTCCGAGATCGCTGTCATGGGTGCCCAGGGCGCAGCCAACATCATATTTCGCAAGGAAATAGCCGAAGCGGAAGACAAGGTAGCCAAGCGCGCGGAAATGATCGCCATCTATGAAGAGCAATTCAATAATCCTTATGCGGCTGCTTCCCGAGGCTATGTCGATGCCGTGATCCGTCCTTCCGAAACGCGCAAACGCCTCATCGACGCCCTCGAGATCCTTTGCACCAAGAGTGAATCTCTTCCTCCCAAAAAACACGGAAATATCCCCACATAGAGATTAGTGCCATGAAGGACAAAAAAGAGCTTGCCGCCCTCTCCGCAGTGATGGCGATGATCAATTCCGAAGCCCGCCACACCTTCGTTCCCCGCATCCCCGCGGAAGTTCCCAACCCCTGGGAAGCCTCCGGCAGACAATATACGATGCAATATCGGGACATCGTTCAACGCAGATTAATAAAAAGAAGCAGATAAAGGAGACATAAGTTTATGGACAAACACGGCATCCTTGAAATGAGCGCCATGCGCTATGAAGCCGACCGTCCCCAAGCAGCCAATCCCATAAAAATTCAAGACGTGAGCTTTCGAGACGGGCACCAATCGCTCTTTGCCACCCGCGGCAGAACCGAAGACATGCTTCGCGTGGCGAAACTCATGGACAGCGTGGGTTTCTACTCCATGGAAGTATGGGGGGGGGCCACATTCGACACCATGCACCGCTACCTCGGCGAAGACCCCTGGGAGCGCATCCGCACTCTGAAAAAGCACATCACCAAGACTCCTTTTTCGATGCTCCTCCGCGGACAAAACCTCGTGGGTTATCAGAATTATGCCGATGACATCGTGGAAGCTTTCGTCCAGTGCAGTTGCGACAACGGCATCGATATCTTCCGCGTTTTCGACGCCCTTAACGATTTTCGTAACTTCATCACCGCCGTCAAGATCATCAAGAAAAACGCCAAACATTTCCAAGGCACGATCTGCTATTCGCTCACCGAACAACGCCTCGGCGGAGAAACTTACAACACGGAGTACTTCCTGCACAAAGCCAAACAGCTCGAAGAGATGGGCGCGGACACGATCTGCATCAAAGATATGGCAGGGCTCGTGGCTCCATACGACGCTTACAATCTTGTCCGGGCGTTGAAAGAAACCGTCAAAATCCCCATTCATCTGCACACTCATTTCACCAGCGGAATGGGCGATTTGGCACTTTTCAAAGCCATCGAAGCGGGCGTTGATATCATCGATACCTGCGTCGGTCCCTATGCCTATCGCACCTCGCATAGTGCCGTGGAGCCTCTCGTTATCTCGCTTTTGGGCACAAACCGTGATACCGGATTTGATATCAAACTGCTGAACAAGATCGGCAAGGAAATGGAAAAAGACATCCCCAAATATCTGGAATTCGCTGATAACACCAAATTTAGCATCATCGATTCCGACGTCATCATCCATCAGACCCCAGGCGGAATGCTTTCCAACCTCGTCAACCAGCTTCGTCAGATGGATGCTTTGGACAAACTGGACGACGTCTTCGCGGAGATCCCCAAGGTTCGTAAAGAACTGGGACAGATACCACTTGTGACGCCCACCAGTCAGATCGTCGGCATCCAGGCAGTCAACAACGCTCTCTTTGATACCAAGGACGGCGAATATGCCCGCATCACCGAACAGGTCAAGGATCTTTGCTATGGTCTGTATGGCAAGACCACTCTGCCCATCGATCCGGAAGTGCAAAAGAAAGCACTGCAGGATTATCCTCGCGGAGAAACGCCTATCACGGTGCGCCCCGGAGACGTGATCGAGCCCGGCATGGAAAAAGTCAAAGCCGAAACCGAAGGCTTGGCTAGGAGCCTCGACGACCAGCTTATCGTGGCAATATATAACCTCACCGGCAAGAAATATCTCAAAATCAAATATGGTATTGATCCGATGCCGGAGGATATGAAAGCCAAAACCATTGAACAGGTCAAAGCTGAAGAAGAGCTTTGCCGCAAAGCAAGAGCTGGCTTACTGATGGAAAAACCCGCCAAGGACACACCCGCGAAACCAGATGATCTGCGTCAGTTCGACGTCTTTATCGATAACGATTATTATCTGGTGGAAGTTTCCGAAAAAGGCGCCCCACCGAGAGTCATCAATTCCACTCCAACTCCGCGTCCCGCAGTTGAAACACCCACCCCTATAAAATCTGCTCTCGTGCCGGAAAAGGCAAGCCCCAAAGCCGCTCCCGCGATTGCAACAGAGGGCGGAACTCCCATCCCGGCTCCCATGCCCGGCATGTTTGTCAAATACGATAAAAAAGTGGGCGACCACGTCGAAGTAGGGCAGACCCTGCTCGTTTTGGAAGCCATGAAGATGTATAACAACATCCCCAGTCCGATCAAAGGCACCGTCACCGCCACGCCTTTCTCATCCGGAGACAGCGTTGGCAAGGGCGACGCGCTGATCGTGATCAAAAAGGACTAATGGAGTATATCATGCAAACCAAAAGTCAGATCATGGACAAATCCCAAATGGAGCGCAGCATCCATCGCATGGCGCATGAGATCATCGAACAAAACCGCGGGCTTGGCAAGATTCGCCTCGTCGGCATCCGTTCCCGTGGAGTTCCTTTGGCACAAAGACTTTCGGAATATCTACGTCTGATCGAGAATCAGGAGATTCCCGTGGGGATTTTGGACATTACCCTATACCGCGATGATCTTTCCACGATCTCGCATCAGCCCGTGATCAAAGGTTCCTCGCTGGATTTTGACATCGAAGACGCCGTCATCATCCTCGTTGACGATGTGCTATTTACCGGTAGAACGGTGCGTGCCGCCATCGACGCATTGATGGATTTCGGAAGACCAAAACAGATCCAATTAGCGGTTTTGATCGATCGCGGCCATCGCGAATTGCCGATCAAGGCGGATTACGTGGGCAAAAACGTTCCCACCTCCAAGGAAGAGATCATCAAGGTGGAATTTGAGGAGACCGATGGAACAGATTCCGTCAAGATCCTTCTGGCATAAATATCAAGCGCGTTGGCTGCAAACCGGTTCGTTAGTCTGCGTCGGGCTCGATTCCGAGATCTCGAAGCTGCCTGGTTGCGTCCTGAAATCCGAAAACCCGATCTGGGAGTTTAACCGCCAGATCATCGATGCCACCGCGGAAGCCGCTTGTTGCTACAAACCCAATCTGGCGTTTTATCTCAGCGACGGAGTGCGCGGTCTGGATGCACTTTACAAAACAGTGGAGCACATCCCCAAAGAGATTCCAGTGATCCTGGATTGCAAGGTTGGGGATATCGGATCCACCATGCAGGGCTATGTCAGCGCTTTTTTCGATAAACTGGGAATCGATGCCATCACCACCAATCCGCTCATGGGCAGTGACGTCCTCACGCCTTTGCTGGAAAGGGAAAACGGCTTTGCCTTCGTGCTGGCGCTCACCTCCAATCCCTCGGCATTTGAGTTTTTCAAGTGCGCTTGCATGGCGGAGGAGATCGGTGGTTGGATCAAAGACTTTCCCAGTGATCGCATCGGAGCGGTGGTGGGAGCCACGCAGACTGGAGAGCTGAAACGCATGCGGGAATTGATGCCGGATCGCATCTTTCTCATCCCCGGAATCGGCGCTCAGGGCGGAGACCTTGATGCCGTGATGCAGTTTGCGATCGCATCCAAAGAACAACCCAATGTCCTGATCAATTCATCGAGAGGCATCATTTTCAAGGATTCCTCGCCTAACTTTGCCGAAACCGCCAAGGCGGAGACGATCAAACTAAAAAACCTGATCCTTGCCGCGCTGCGCTGATCCCCAAGGCTCTTCATATATCGATGAGACGCTCATGGGTCAGATAAACTTGAGAAAAAACATCATGGTGAGCGGATATTTCCGCATCATCGTGATGTTTGTCTCATTTCTGACCGGATGGATATCCACCCGCTTTCTGGGCGTGGAACTCAAAGGGCAATACAGCTATCTGATCACGATCAGCAGTTTCGCCTGGCTGCTGCTGGATTTTGGCATTCACAAGACCTATCCCTATTTGATCCGCAAACAAGCAGAGCGCAAGGGCATGCTCTTCACCTGGTCGATATTGCAGTTTGTCTCCGAATACATATTCATCTCCGTGCTGGGTTTGGCTTTCATACCGTTTTTCAGCGCCGTGCTCAAGTTTGATTTTACCCCCTCGATCGTGGTGTTGATTGCGGGAGCGATCTCGCTCACCAAGCTCTCATTGCACATGCAGATGTATTATCTGGGCATGGACAAGATCAGGCAAAATTCGCTCTATCAAATTGCCAACAGCTTATCCATGTTAGTTTTGGTGCTGATCGGCTGGCTGCTTTTCCGCGCTTCCGATCGCTTGATCTATGTGCTTGTCTGCTACAACCTTGCCATGTTCGTCGCCGTGATCGGCTATACGCACACTGAGATTTTGACCCGTTTCTGGAAGGGATTCAAGCTCAAATTCATCCTCATAAGCTATGGCATGGGCTTTCGGGTGTTTCTTTCCTCGGTGTTTATCACGCTCCTGATCCGTTTTGACATCGTTTTGATCAAGCGTTTTCTGGATTTTAAAGAGCTGGGCATCTATGCCGTGGCGGCGAACATTGTGGAGATGCTGCAAATGGCGGCAAACCTGGTTGGGGGCTTGCTGCTGGTAAAACTATCCGACATCGACGACGATATCCAGCGCTGGCAGATCCTGAAAAAGGTCTTCATCGCCTTTTTCGCCTTCCTCACCGTTGCCAATCTCGGCTTTGTCTTGTTGGGCAAACCATTGTTGGGCTTGATGTATGGCGTCGAATTCGTTCCCGTTTACGGAGTCTTTCTTTGGTTGATACCGGCAACCTTCGGTCTGGCATTCGGATCGCTGTTCAATACCTATCTTTGGAGCAAGGGTTTCCCTTTGGTCAGCGTGATTTTACCGCTGTTAGCGCTACTTTTAAACATCGGCTTGAACCTCGTTTTCATCCCCACATTCGGTATCAAAGGCGCCGCGCTCGCCACCAGCATCGCCTATGTATTGTGGTTTTTGCTTATTCTGCTGTATGAACAGATACTATCCAAAGGCAGGATGTTGCCGCATCTTGTCCCTCTCCTTAGGGACATCGGCGATGTGGCGCGGATGCTGCGGGAAAGCCTGCCATATCCGCTCCGCAACAAGAGGGGAGATAAATAGGCAAGGTTTCGTTGGCGGGCGTTTTTTGTTGACACGATCCCCATGCCTAAATGAAGTGCGCAGAAGTGAAATATTATTAGCCAAGGAAGAGCTTATATGCAAAAAAAGTGGAAAATCGTGATCGGCATAGCGGTCGGAATCATCGTTCTCGGTACGCTTGGACGCCAGTGTTCCAAAGCGGGACCAAAGGTCGCCGCTTTGGACGATGAATCCCAGACCCACACAGTCGCCCGTGGTCAGATCCTTTCGCAGATCGAGATCACGGGAGAAGTGCAGCCCCAGACCGTGGTTTCGATCAAGAGTAAGGTCTCCGGCAAGATCGTCAAATTCTATGTCGGTGAAAACGACTATGTTTCAATGGGACAAAAGATTGCCGATATCGAACCGGATTATACTCAGGCAAACACGCTCTTCAACACCAAGGCGCAGCTTCAAAAAGCGGAGATTCGCCTCGCCAATGCCCGCAAAGATATGGCGGACAAGACGATACTCTTGAGCAAGCAATATATACCCCAGCAGGAATATAACAACGCGGAAAATGAACTCAAAGCCGCGAAGATCGATTTTGAACAAGCCGCCTCACAGTATGAAATGATTCGCGAGCTCGATGTTCCCGGAAAAGTTACGTATGTGTTTGCCACCGCCGCGGGTATGGTGATCGAGCGCAAGATCAACGTAGGCGAGATGGTTCAATCCAGCATCAACACCTATGGCGAGGGCACTGTGTTGATGAAGATCGCCGATCTGACCAGGATGATCGTCAAGAGCAATATCAACGAAGTGGACATCGCCAAATTTACCCTCCATCAAGAGGCGAAGATCAAGCTGGACGCCCTTCCCTACGAGAGTTTTGAGGGCAGAATCATCAAGATCGCCCCATCCGCCATCACTGAAAACAATGCCAAGGTCTTCCCCGTGGAAATCAGCATCAACGCCGGAGGAGAAAAGGTCAAACCCGGTATGACGGCAGCAGTCAACATCATTGGAGATTCCCGCGAGGACGTGCTGATCATCCCAATACGTGCGGTCTTCAGCGACGACAAGAATCAAGACATCGTCTATATGATGACTGGAAGCACTGCCAAAGCGGGAGAAAAAGACCCCAAAACCAAGACGCAAAGCGCCACGCCGCTTGCGACTCCGGTCAAGCTCGGCGCCAATGACATGCAGATGGTGGAAGTGGTCTCGGGGCTCAAAGAAGGGGACAAAATCTCCCTCACCGAGCCGCAGACGAAGCCAAACGTGCAGATCATGGCACGCTGAGCACCTGCATGGAAGACATTGATAATCAATAATATAAAATAATCCATCGAAACACAGGAGATTTGATGATAGAGATCAAAAACTTAATCCGCGATTTTGGATCACTGCGCGCGGTGAATGGCATCAGCTTTGCAGTGGGAACCGGCGAGATCGTGGGTTTCCTCGGTCCAAACGGTGCCGGAAAGACCACCACGATGCGTATGATGGTTGGCTATCTTCAACCCACGCAAGGTATTATCGAGCTGGATGGGCGCAGCATTTTTGAAAATCCGATGGCTACCAGTGCCCGCATCGGTTATCTCGCTGAACACAATCCACTTTACAACGAAATGACTGTGGGAGAGTTTCTTGGCTATATTGGCAAGCTGCGCAGTATGAACTCCGTGGAGCTATCCCAAAGAATGCAGTATGTGATCCAGAAATGCGGGCTTACGACCGTCGTGAAACAAAGCATTGGCACGCTTTCCAAGGGTTTCAGACAACGCACCGGGCTCGCACAAGCGATCCTGCACGATCCCGATGTGCTCATTATGGATGAACCGACCAGCGGGCTCGACCCCAATCAAATCATTGAGATCAGAGAACTTATCCGCGAACTCGGCACCCACAAAACTGTGATCCTCTCCAGCCACATCATGCAGGAAGTGCAAGCGCTCTGCGACCGCGTGATCATCATCAACAAAGGAAAGATCGTGATAGACGACCTCAAGGACAATCTTTCCTCCTACATGGGTTCATTCAATCATCTCTATCTGGAGATCGAAGCGGAAGAACCGGATTTCAGCGCTTTCCTTGCGGACAAGGAAGACGTCGAGATTGCGGGACAGACTTCCGCGCAAGGAATTACGAAGCTGGAGTTTCTCACTCCGGCGGAGCTTGATCTGCGCAGGGAACTCTCCGCCTACGTTGTTTCCCAAGGCTGGAATCTGCTTTCCATGTATGTCGAAAAGCAAAGCCTGGAGGAAATATTCCACGTCCTCACCATGGAAAGCGAGGAAGAGGAGCCGGAGTTTGAGGAAGTTGACGAGAGTGAAGAAGTTGCAGCAGAAACCAAGCTGCCGGACACGGAAAATACTGAGGAGGATCGATGAATACGATCATCACCATAGCCAGAAAGGAGTTTCAGCTTGCGCTGCGCTCTGTGACCACCTACATCGTGTTTGTGCTCTTTCTCGTTGCCACCGGTCTCTATTTTTCTAGCACGGTCTTCAAGGTCGGGCTTGCGGAACTGCGCGGCGTCTTTGGCATCATGCACGTCATCATGCTTTTCTATATTCCGGCGATCACCATGGGTTTGATCTCTCGTGAACGCAGCAATGGAACTCTTGAGCTGCTCTCCACCCTACCGATCCGGCTGGGAGGCATCGTCTGGGGTAAGTTTCTCGGAGCGGTGATGCTGCTCAAAACCGTGCTGTTCTTTACTTTGGTCTATCTGGGACTGATCTCCTGGTTCGGTTATGGCATCGATTATGGAGCGGTCTTTTGCGGCTACTTCGGGTTGATCCTTGCAGGCTCTGCCTACATCTCCATCGGCATATTTGCCAGCAGTATATCCGCCAACCAAGTGCTCTCTTTCATCATCGCCCTCGCGATCTCCAGTGCGTTTTATCTGATTCGTTTCATAGCGGATTTTATGCCCTTCAGGCTGATCCGATTTGTAGAATACTTTGGTTTTGACTATCACTTGCAGAACTTTCTGCGAGGAGTGATCGACAGCCGGGACATCCTTTTCTTTGCCGCAGTGATGGTCATCTTCAACTTGCTTGCGGAGCTTAACCTCCAATCCCACAATATGATGCAGGAGCGGTAAGATGGCAGCTATCCAAAGCAAACAAATCCTCAGCGGCTATCTGATCAAGATCGCCATCGTCGTGATGCTCCTCGTGGTAGGCTCATACCTCTATCTACGCATCGACATCAGCAAAGGCAAGGCATATTCGATCGGTTCCCACAGTCGGGAAACGGTCTCGTCCCTCAAAGACAACATGGTCGTCAAGATTTATGCCTCAAAAGAACTACCCGGCGGGTTCGGAAACCTGAACCGGTATCTGAAGGACATCCTTGCCGATTACAAACGCGCCGGTGGTGGCAAGTTTCAATATGAATACGTCAAAACCGTTAGTCAGGATGAGCTTCGCGAAGAAGCGATGAAGAACCGCGTCCAACCGATCGCCTATCAGATGTATGAAAACGACCAGATCGTCACCAAGGAAGTGATCTTTGGCGTCGTCTTTGAATTGATGGGAAAGTTTGAGGTCTTGCAACTGTTTCCAGGAATGGAAGCCAAGCTCGAATACGAGATCACCAAACGCATCCAGCACCTGGACGGAAACCTGCTTCCGGAGATAATCGTGGCGCAGGATTCACTCTACAAATACTATCCCACGCGCATCTTCGGTAGTGAACTGAACGCAAACTATCTCACCCGCGTCACCGAGCTCGATTCCATTCCTTCGAACAAGGAAGTGATGCTCTTCACCGGAACCACCGAATCGCTCTCGCAAACACGGCTTTACAACCTTGATCAATTTCTCATGCGCGGCGGAAAACTCGTCATGCTTCAGGATCGGGTGGATAGCAATGAGCGCGCTGCCTTCACCTTTGATTCCAACCTCTTTTCGCTCTTGGAACACTATGGCATCCTCATCCATCCCAATCTGGTGCTGGATCGCGTTTGCGACGAACGCCGGGGGCGCGGCATGGGTCAGTCTATTCCATATCCCATCTATCCGGTGGTGCGTGGAGGTGATAAATCCAAAATTACCAAGAACATGGACAACATCGTCCTCTATCTGGCATCGGAGATAGCGTTGCTCGATAGCGTCAACCTCAAGATGGAAAAGATATTGCAGACCTCAGCCAATTCAGGCACTATGCTGGGACCGGTGTTTGAAGTGGAGAGTATCATATTCGCACCCCAAGGAGCAGCTTTTCTGAACCAGCCTCCCAAAACCGTAGGCGCCCATTTCAAAGGCAAGCTGACCAGCTATTTTTCCAAGAACCCGGAGCTGTGGGCAAAAGACCACATCAATGCAACGGATAAAGCGGAAATCATCATCTTCAGCGACCGCGAACTCTTTATGGATCCCGACAAAGCTGAATACATGGACCGCAGCTTCATCGTTCTAAACGCGATTGATCACTTTCTGAACCGCGATTCCATGATCAAGATCCGCTCCCGCAATTTGCAGACCAGCATCCTCAGCATCCCCTTGTATATGAGTCAACTCAAAGATCTGCCTGCCGAACCGGCTGCTGCGGAACAGAGCATCAAGCTCGCATTCAGACTGATCGGCATCATCCTTCCCTCGCTGATGCTCATCGTTCTGGGCTTGGTCGTGTTTCTGATTCACCGAGCAAGGGATTTACGATGAAAAAGCGCAATCTTCTCCTGCTCATCGTGCTCGCAGTATTGATCGGCGCCTTTTTTCTGCTGCGTCGGCAAAGCCCCACCGAAAGAAACTATCGTATCTTCGATGCCGATTCACTCAAGATCGCTTCCATCGAGATCAGGGATTCCGAGGATGCCATCACGATGAAACTCATTGACGGAAAGTGGAGAATCACCGATCCCATCAAGTGGGACGTGAATACTGACCCTCTCAATAACTTTTGGAACACCGTGTTGAACGCCACCTATTCCCGCACCGAGATGAGCGAGGATCCAGATGCTGTTTCCAGATACAAACTCGAAGCAGATAACGCGCTGCAGGTAAAGGTACTAGACACACGAGGCAAGCTCGTCGCTCATGTATATTTCGGCAATATCGGCAATCCCTACGATTATTTCCGTTTCCAGGGCAGCGGCAAGATCTATCAGGTGCGCCAAAACATCAGCCTGATGTTCAATGCCCAGCTCAAAACCTGGCGCTCGCCATCGCTGCTCAGCATCGCTTTTGACAAACTGGACAAGATCGAGATCAAGCATCCGAAAAACAGCTATGTGCTCACCAGGAAAGGCGAAGACTGGCACTTTAAAGACAAGCTTGAGGAGTTTAAAATCCCGGCATACAATGCCGCCATGGGCAAGATACTGAACGTCCTGGAACGCCTTGACGCCTATACATACCATGACAAGGATACCGATCGCTTCAAAGCTCTGCTGGAAAATCCCGAAGGCGACGTGACGCTAACCCTCACGGACAAAAGCACCCGCCGCCTCACCTTCATCAAATCCGGCGAGGAATATCTGATGATGCTGGACGGTGATGAAAGCATCTATTATGTGATGTCCTTCGACACCATCCATCGCTTTATCCGCAATGCCGCGATATTTCGCATTCTCGAATGGGGACAGGAACTTCAGTGACGTGGAAGCCAAGGTTATTCGCTGTCAAAAGCTTACGCAGGCAGTATTTGAACGGATAACCCATATTTGGCATGAAACCGGGATCGGCAATCCCGACCGCGCGGATAGCTTTGCTGCAATCCAGGACAATCTCGACCACGGCGGCTTGCTGTTGCTTGCTGAAATAGGCGATGACGTCATCGGAACAATCTGGCTGAGCCACGATTTTCGCAGGCTCTATATCCATCACATGGCGGTTTTGCCCGCTCTCCAGAACAGGGGAGTAGGCAAATCGCTACTGCAGGAGGCGCTTGCCATCGCCAAAGATCTTGGCTATCAGGCAAAACTCGAAGTCCACAAGGACAATGCCGCCGCCCGGCATCTCTATCAAAACCTCGGTTTTGAAGATCTGGAGGGATATATCACGATGATCATCCGCCGGGTTTAGGGATCAAGCTCAATATAAACAGACGCTTATCAGTCTCCAAAATCGAGACTGCTCGAAATCTCCCACGACACTTTCCTGCATTTGTAGGTTTCATCAAGAAATAGTGGTCTTTACTATTACCGGTTGTTGTTTTCGCTGTAGCGCAGGATGCCGATCCTGCGAAGGGGAAAATCTATCAAACATTACAACGCTTTCAGTTTTTGCTTTTGCATTCTGCTATGGCTTTTCGCCTGCCGTTTTGCGCTTTCGTTTTCAGTTTTGACTTTAATATAAGCCCTACGTAAGATATATCGCTACCCGCTGATGATAAAGGGCTTATATTGGGTTAAAACCAGAATTACGGATATGGAAGATGCTGAGATGCCAGCTCCAAGCCCTTCATTTTCAAGCTGCCGCGCACGAACCGACGGGGACGTCGGTAATTCCATATTAACGCCTCAATTTAGCTGAAACTTCGCTTATTTAGCAAGCAAACTGATCAGGTTTAATGAAGGAATAGTTGAACCGTCTCCATCATCAATATCCAGCGCAGGTTATAGCGTTGAACTCCCCCGCCGATAATTTTCTTGACATTTATAGCGGACATTGTAATCTGCACGCTTATGATGCAATAAAGTAAGTAAAGGAGTTCATTATGAAGAAGTTGGCATACTTTGCCGTGCTGTTTATCGTAGCAGCCTTTCTCTTTACGTCCTGCGAAAAAACCACAAAACCGGAGGACACACCCAACGTCGTAAAAGAAACCACCATCATTCTCAGCGATGCCGTTTCCGGGCAATGTCAAGATGGGGGATGGGGGGTCATCATCCTGCCATCCGTTCCTGTGACCCAAGCCCTGATCATAGGAAACATCATTGTCAGCAAACCCACAACTCAATTTCCGAATGGATTTCTACGCCGCGTCACTCAAGTGAACGTGAACCAGCAGAATGTTTCCGTCACCACTGTTTCGGCAGCACTCACCCAAGCGCTGCAATCCGGATACGTCGGATTCAACCATGTCTTGAATCCTTCGAAACTAAAATCCACCCAAGCCGCCATCCCGGGTGTAAAACTGACGGAGGGCGCTCGCGGCAATTTCCAGTTTGAGATCGACACTGTTCTTTATGACGCTGATGGAAACGCGGGCACAACCAACGACCAGGTGGTCTTTTCCGGAACCGCCGATCTGGATATCACCCTCAAAGGATATATTCAGATCCAAAACAACCAGCTCAAGCAGATGCGGTTCACGGCAGATCAGACCTTCCAGGTCAACGCCGCGGTCTCAAACAGCGTCAGTTTCTTCAACGTCAATCAGGAAGTCACTATCTTTTCACAGTCATTTCAACCCTTCATCGTCTTTTTTGGCGTTTTCCCGGTGGTGCTCACTCCCGTGCTGGATGTGAAGATCAACCTTGCCGGAAATGCCACTGCGACCCTCAATATCGGCTATCAATACACAAACTCTTGCTCCGCCGGAATGCTCTATAAAAACCAGCAATGGACTCCGGTGCAAGCCATTACGGAAAGCGCCACCTCAAACATCACCGATCCGCTTGCCTTCAACGTGAGCTACAAAGCCTCGCTCAAACCGGAGATGTCTGTCATGTTATATGGCATCGTCGGTCCTTCCATCAGCGTAGGCGCCTTTGGTGAAATGATCGTCAACCCCGCGGTGCAAAACTGGTGGCAGCTATGGGCAGGATTCTTTGGCCAAGCCGGTATCAACATCACGGTAATCGACAATCTGTTCACCCGCCTGGGTCCATGGGAGTTATTTAATACCCGCTTCCTCGTCAAACAAGCCGCTAATCCGATTCAGGGCTACCTCGTGGGACAGGTCAAGGACGCCATTCTCAACCAGGGGCTGGAGGGAGTCTCCGTCAAAGTCTATCTGAATAACACGCTCAAAGCAAATGGTACGACCAATTCCTCCGGCGAGTTTTCCATCCTCGTAAATTCAGGATCGGACTATCGCGTCCTCTTTGAAAAGACCGGATATCACTCCGTGAACTATTACAACGTCACCATTCAGGGCAGCCAAAACACCGTCCTGCAGACGATTATGCAGATCGATGCAAGCTATACCGGCACCGGTGTCGTGAACGGATATGTCTATAACGCCCTCAACGGAAACATCGTTCCTGCCGTCACTCTGAAGTTCAGAGCCGGTATGAACACCCAGAGCGGATCCGTGATCCAAACCACCGAGACGGGATCAGACGGTGCATATACCATCAGTACTCTCACTACCGGTCACTATACCGTTGAAGCTAACAAGGCGGAGTTTGTGACTACCTTTTTCAGCATCTACTGCATTGGTGGACAGACACTGAACGGGCAGAACGGAGTCATCACTCCGATCCTCGATGCTTCAGAGATCCGGGTTGTCCTCACCTGGGGCAGCTCTCCCTCTGATCTGGATTCCCATCTCACCGGTCCCAACCCCGCTGGCGGACGGTTCCACGTCTATTATGGAGATGATGACTTCTATTACGGAGACATTGTCTATGCAAGCCTCGATTATGACGATACCAGCTCCTTCGGACCGGAAACCATCACCATCTATAACCAGACCGGCGGACTCTACCGCTATAGCGTGCATGACTACTCAAACCGCTATAGCACCACGAGTTATGCATTAAGCAACAGCAACGCCACAGTACGCGTCTATTTTGGCAGCAACCTGGTGCAGACCTTCTATGTGCCCTCAAACACCATCGGCACGCTCTGGACTGTCTTTGAACTCTATGATAACCAGATCATACCCAAAAACATGATGACTAACGAGAGCAGCCCCAGCGGCGTCACAAAAGGCATGGTCACCGATGGAGATTTGCTTCTGAATCTTCCGCAAAAGGACTGATACTCCACTAATGTGGATATTACGATAACCCACAAAGCCTTCCGGATCCGGAAGGCTTTGTTTTTTTTATAGACTTGAGACAGTGTCCGGAGACTGTTGAAGAAATCCGAACTAAGCGCAAATCAGTTACTGTCATGCCCTCGGAGGAGGGCATCCACCATATATAGTTCTTCCTATATACTCGCAGAGACTGTTGAATAATGGGTAGCACTGGCTTCAGCCGGTCGTCTTGCCGGATTCATCCGGCAATTATCTTGGCTGCGGGGCTTTGTGAATATGTTCAATGTCAATGAGCCAAAGCGTATACTTCGCACCGGCTAAAACCAGTGATACGGCTATGTGCAACGGTCTTTTGCAGTTCTTGCAGATAGAGCAACATCACGGCATTATCCCAACCCAAGTTTCGCACGAAATTGGTCAAATTTGCAATTTTGTGCTCGTAAGTCATTGATAAATAGACAGCGCGCTTCCCAAAAACAGCAAAAAATAACCAAAACGGCAACCATAATAAATCTTGACATATATTTGGCTCTCAATAACCTGACGTCATGTTTTTAAGAAAGAAAGTTTCAACGAACCCAAGTAACGGTAAGGTATATACTTACTACCAGTTAGTCGAGTCTAGAAAGATCGAGAAAGGATCGCGCAGTTTTGTCATATTGTATTTAGGCTCTCTGGATATCAGCAGAGATGAGCAGAAGATTATCAGTTCGTTATTGAATCATCGCATTGC
>JAUYAR010000113.1 GCA_030693415.1 Candidatus Cloacimonadaceae bacterium
AACTCATAAATACTATGTAACTATATATTAGATAATACTCTAGCAATACTGGCTCTCAGTAGCGGAACGAGTGGCTCTATTTTTTGGAGGAGTGGCTCTCATCAAGCGGAATGGGTGGCTCAGTTACTCCGGAATATCCAAGAATCGATACAGGCAACAGAACAGTGGTTAAGAAAATAATGATGCTAAAATAGTATCAAGCGACGAGCCCGTTCGCTTAGAACGGGCTCGTTTTTTTTCCTTGGAAGAAATCTTCAAATGTGATGGTGGAAACGGATCTCCATTAAGTTTTGGGCGATGGGATTATACTTTCGTTATAAATTTTCAAACTCTGAAACTCACCCGGCAGGATCGGAATCCTACCATACAAAACTCACCTTTCCACCTTTCCACTTTCCACCCTATCTCATCTCTCATCTCACTCTTTGTCAAAGGCAGGATTATCTGATCTATCTGTGTCTGGAGATCGATGGTCAAAGCCAGAGCTGTGACCATCAGGCAATAGTGGATGGGGTCTCTGAGGGCTTTTCCTTTGCGGTCTTTGAGGTATTTCTGCAAGACTTGGTATCCACCGATGTGATAGTTCCAGAGCTGCGGGGTGATGCCTTCAAAGTGCTTATCGGCATTGATGCGGACTGTGCCGGCATGGGCATCGAAGACAATGGACTCCACCAGGTCGTTTGATCCGCTGCCCTGATATCTGGCAAGGGGTGGATGCAAACGCGGACTCTTGAGTAGATGGATCCCGGCAAGCTCTTTGCCATATCCGGCGAGTTTGCCAAACAGCGCATAATCCTCCGTGAAGGGTATGCGTGGGAAATCCATGCGCAGATATTGGGCAAACCGCAAACGGTAGCCATTGCTGTGCAGGATCGCATAGACGTAATAGAAAAGCTGCTCCGGCTGAAACTCCGGCCACAGCTTGCTGAAACTGTCCAGGAGCGCTGGAGCGATATTGTATCTCCGCTCATCGCTGGCGAAGATGTCGTCTTTGTGGTCGTCGGGGTATAGGTATAGAGGAAATACGTAATTTGATCCAAAACTCCCAGCTGATCCAGTGACATTAAGATTACAAATCTTTGATGTAATGAAAACATGTTTATATGAAATTTTACACTGTCTAGACGATAATATCCCCACATTCTCTTCCAACATATGCTTCATGACACGATTAATTGGCCTCCCATGGAATCCACCACTTTTTCCGGTATAGTAGGTATAGCGGGTATCGAAGGGGCGGTAAAGAATGGGTTTGATATTAATATCACTTAATCCGCTGTCTTTCAAGTCTTTCTGGGCATATCTCACTTTCCAATTCTGACCATCTTTACCCAAGTTAAAAGCTATTCTTGCCGTTTCCACGTCCAGCGAGGCAAAGTGATGTATCGTATTGCGTACTTGATTTTCAGTTTCTTGGATAGTGAGTCCATCCTTGGCGGTTACGATCCCCACACTATTGACCGGAAAGATCTCCGTCAGGCTTTTCCACATTAGGTAATGCTCGTTGCCAATGGCTTCGGGATGAAAGAGATAGAAGGGCGAAGAGGGGCATAGTTTCTGATATGTGTCGGCCTGGAACCGGTTGGTGTTCAACCAGTCATACTTGACCTGGCGGAGGCCGAAAAGTTCGAGGTGAAAGACTTTGGTGGGATCGGCATCCTGCGGTGTAATGGTCGCTCCCGCGAGTGACCCTGCTTTCACCATCAGCACAATGGCTGTCCCCTGCTGGATATCAAAGACGTTTTCATCCTTGCCGCCGCCAGGGCATTTCTCTTTTTTCTTGGAGTTGCCATGCAGATCCAGCACATAGATCTCGTCAAAGGTATTCATCAGGCTTTGGCGCATGCCACGGAAGGTGGGATTGTCCAGATAGCCGTGATTGGTGATCATCCCCACGATGCCTTTGCCGGCTTTGTGGATCTTCCATTGGGCAAAGCGGAGGAACTTCACATAGTCATCCTGCAACCATTTTGACTGACGTTCCTGTAGTTGTTCGCCATCGATTGTATAATAGCTCTGCGCACCATCCAGCTCGGTTTTGAGGAGCTTTTCCGTCCAGGCATTGCTGTTTTCGCTGGCACCGCTATAGGGAGGGTTGCCCATGATCACCAGGATCGGATCCTGATGTTTCACCTTGTTTGCCAGAGCGCATTCTTCACTGATGTCATGGGTGATGGGCATTTCGGTCTGCAGGGGAGTATCCGGCTCCAATGTATTGGAGAGATAGAGCTTAAAGCGTTCATCGCTGCCCATTTCATAGCCATGTTCTGCCAGGAGATAGCTGATCTTGAGGTGTCCCACGGTATAGGGTGCCATCATCAGCTCGATGGCATGAAAGTGGGGCAGGATATGCTCTTTGATCAGTTTGTGGATGTTGCCGCTGCCATATTTGCCTCTGTGTTCTTCGATCGCCAGTTTGATGGCTTCGGCAGGAAAGGTGAGGGTTCCGGCAGCGGGATCCAGGATCGTCACTTCCATGGCTGCCAGTCCGTCGGCGAGCCCAAAATGGCTTTTGAGGATGCTGTTGATGCCGCGCACGATATAGCGCACCACCGGTTCCGGAGTATAATAGACGCCGCGTTTTTCTCTGAGGGCGGGATCATATTCGCTGAGGAAGGTCTCATAGAAATGGATGATGGGATCGTTTCCCTTGCCTTCGGTATAAAAGCTGTGCAGGATCTTCTGAATATCGGTCACGCAGAGGATTTCCGCGATGTCGTCGATCAGGACAGATAGTGCCAGCGGTGGCTCTTCCAGGGATATGAAGCGGAAGATGCTTTTGAGGATGCCCAGGGTGTTGGGGATATATTTGTGGATCAGTTCACGGTTAAATTCTCCGGTGCTGCGTGTGCGGGCGGCAAAGATGCCATAGGTGAGGGTCTGGGCATAGAGATCGGCAAATTGCTCCAAAGTGAGGTTGTTGATCAGGAGTTTTTTGAAGGATTCATAGAAGTTCAGCAGCACCTTCTTGCCTTGTTTTTCCTCGGCTGCCAGTTCGATGGCGATGATCTCGTCCCTTAGGAACCTGGTTCGCCTGGCAAGCGCATTTGCAAGGCTCCTGGGGTCTGTGATGGCAGGAAGCGTGAAGCTGAAATAGCGATCCAGCAGCACGGCAAAATCTTCTATATGCGAGACCGGAGGAGCGATCCGCATCTGCGTGGCATTGATCGGGCTGGCGATCGTGACGCTATCCACCAGTAGGCCATGTTGATAGAGCCGGAATTCATAGAAATTTGTGAGGATGAGATTGGGAAAGGTGGCCAGATAACGCTTGAGCTGCTCACTCACGGCGATGGGATCGAGATTGTATTGCTCCGGTTTCTTGGCTTCTATATAGCCGGTGATGTGAGCCTTACCATCCCAGATCCGAAAGTCCGGATTTCCGGCTTCGGTAGTCTTGGGCAGGATGCCCACTTCGCATTTGCTGATCATTTTTTGCCCGGCATAGGCATCGATCATGTCCTTCAGACAGTGATAGAAAGATTCTTCCCTGCCGTCGCCACGGTTGATGATCTTCTGCAGATCACTCAGGTATGTATCCAGTATCTGTTTCCTCAATTTGCTACCCCATCGTTGCTAAATATCCATAAGAGGCAAGCTCCCATGAGAGGGATATTCAGTCAACGTTTTTTTGTGAGGGGGAGGTGTGGGGGGTGGAGAGAGGGGGGCTTTTACTAACATGATTCCGTCTGATCTGCTCTGTATGGTGTTATGTCATTAAGTATGAATCGTTACTAACTGCAATACTGCCCTTCTTAGGTTTTTACTGGTTCCGGCTTAACTTTCGGGGACGATACTCCTGTCCTTGATGGATAGAATCGTTGAACTCAGCATGGTACCATATATCATCATCTTCAACCCAACTTTCAAAAATGCAGGTTGTTTTTATGTTCCGTTGCCATTTTTCTAGAATTTTCTTTCTCTCTGTATTGAACGGGGAGTGTTTTCCGAAAACTTTACTGTTAAACAGTTTAAACCCGCCAACGAGATCAGCTAACTGAACCCCAATTGAGTATTCATCCTTCGAAAAAAACGGCTCTAGGCAATTTGACGGGTTCTTAATTGTCACTGATTTATCGCCACAGTGTAGCACATCATTAAGAGCTAAGTAGTTCTGCTCAGCGTATATGGAATATACTTTCTTGAACCCTTTATCTGCACCAAGATCAACTATTGGTATAACCACATCATTGTATTGAAAGCCATTGAACAAATATTGGAGCTGAAACCAGCAGAACCTTAGCAAATCAGTCTCTGAGGATGTCTGCGAAAATAGTAGGGGTCCGAGGATTCCATAACAAAAAACCAACTCTGAATGCTTGTATAACTGGCTAAACAGATATTTCATTGTCGCGAATTTCATGCTATCATCAGGATATTTTTCCATGAATTTGGACCATTTGTAAAAGGGCAAATCATGAAGGTCGATTCTTAAAAGTGGCTCAATCTTGCGTCTGTCATTGATATGATTCGTAATCACATTGTTTCTAAGCTTCACATACTTCTTGATGCTAATCACAAAGCCAGATATCTGGGCATATTCTTGCCGGTCTCTGAAAGATTCATCTAGAAACATCAAGTAGGGCATTCAAACTCCTCAGTTAGAGTACAAGTAGCCGTTTCATTTTGACTTTCATTGTCTCAGTTAATATAGATGTTTGAGAATAATACACAGATGTCGTCATAGTTTTTTCCAATCACTCAAAGCCATTTTTCTTCATCCAGCCTTGAGCGTCTTTTTGTACTTTGATTATCTGATATCTGGCTAGAGTTTTTGCGTAACGGTCTCGGTTTTCACTTGCTGATTCGTAAATATCACTCTCCGCCCTTGCACAAGCAAGTAATGCCCAGAAATACGCTAGCTCATCGTTTTGTGGAACCCCGTCTCCTTCATGATACATACATGCCAGATTGTTCTGCGCTTTTGCATAATCCTGCTCAGCAGCAAGACGATACCACTTCGCTGCTTCTTCATAATTTTGAGCAACACCTCGACCAGTAGCATAGACCACTCCCAAATTGTACTGTGCGGCAACAACCCCTTGCTGCGCTGCAAGACGATACCATTTATACGCTTCTGGGTAATTCTTAGTTACGCCTTCTCCAAATGCATACATGACACCCAAATTGAACTGCGCAAGATCATTTCCTTGCTCGGCAGATCGACCATACCATTTCGCCGCTTCCTGGTAATCCTGAGCTACGCCTTCTCCATTGTAATATTTCAATCCCAAACTGAACTGCGCAGATGCGTTCCCTTGCTCCGCAGCGAGCCTAAACCATTTCACCGCTTCCTGTAAATCCTGATCAACAACTTGGCCATAGTCATACATCTGTCCCAGTTCATACTGTGCTTTCAAATGTCCTTTTTCAGCAGCAACACGATACCACTTGATTGCCTCATCGTAACTCTTATCTACTTCAGTGCCAGTATAATAGTACGATCCAAGTACATATTGAGCTTCCGTATCGCCTCTATGCGCCAGGGTCTTTAGTTTTTCCAGATTTACACCATAATAGTCAGTCTTTTCGGGTGTATTCCGACAGCCCACACACAGCCCGATGACCGCAATCAGAATGATGATTACTTTGACCATAAACACCTCCATTGAATTGTAAGCAAGTTCCATGGCTAGGTAGATTTAGTCAAGAAAAAAATGTGCGATTGAGATGCGGATTGAGCGGATATACGCGGATTAAAAAAATGATAAAGCACACAGATTGAACAGATTTGACGGATTTGAAAAGAGATGATGGGATGAGATAGTGGGATGAATCCGACTGGTTCCTTGCACGATAGATACCGTAGAGATGCCGTGCGGATGAGGCCGTTTTACGGGGGTGGCCGCACGGCATCTCTACGGTATGTGTCTGGGCAGGATAGTACGCTGATGACGCGGATTGAGCGGATTTACGCGGATAGAAAAATGTTGATTAAAAAAGAGCGAAAAAATCAGCAAAAGAACTCAAATGCAATGGCATATATTAATGCTGACACAAGATTATTGTTGACAAGGTAATGATGTTCCAGAAATTCGATTTGACACTTCGTATTGCATTCTTGCGTTTACTTATTGAGATTAACGTATAAGGAGTTGAACATGTCCAAACATCAAGTTGAATTTGTAATACCCTTATCTCTTGAAGACAGTTCCGCGGCATGTCGGGAAGCGATTGCGGCGACTGGTTGGAGAGTTATGGAGCAAACGGAGACACGATTTGTTTGCAAAGAGATATCACCACAATCTACGTCTTTAACAAACCCCTCTAAGGTTGAAATATTACTTATGCGCAAGTCGTCCAATGAAACTAATGTGGTTCTTAATGGAAGCATATTGGGTTTTGGGCCTTTCCAATCCGGACATTTAAAGGGGCAAGTTGGGAATATTCAAAACAAGATAGAACTCTTTGTAAAAAAAACGTCTCCATCTAGTGGAGATCCGTCGTCAATATCTTTGGCAGATGAACTGGAAAAACTTCATAATCTCAAAACCCAGGGGATCCTATCTGAGGATGATTATCAACAAGCAAAATCACAGATATTGAAAAAAAGAGTTTAACCCTAATTGTGAGTTGCTGTTGTAAAAAAAGATATCCTATGGAGCATACGGCAATCCTTTTGTTTTGAAAAATGCCCGGATTGTTTTTTGATTTTGAGAGAGTTACTTATCTAACCGCCTGTCAATAGGAGGGATATTGAAAACGAACAAAAAAACAAAGAATGCTATGGTATTGGGTTTCATGACCCTACTATCATATTTCTTACCATGGTATTCAGGTGGGGGCTTGTTGGACTGGGGTGATATATATATTGGCGCGGGCACTATTATTGGCATATTGGCAATACTAGCGCTACTGGTGAGCATGATATGTCGCTATGTTAAAGAACTGCAATCCGTTTGCCACTATGTTTCCTTATCGCCATTCATCCTGACTGTAACAGCCTTTATTACTGGAAACTTTGGGTTCTACAGAAGTGACATCGACACCTATGAGTATGGTCTTGGAATGTTTCTTTCGCTAATACTGTCACTAGCATTTGCTGTGTTAAACTGGGCTTATAGAACTATTCAGAAAAGCTCTTAGATCTTATGCAGTTAGAGAAGAAAATAGTAGTAACATACTATGCGTCGCAGAACAATGTGACGGCAATCTGATAGTTTCTTTGCTCATCGATGAATGATATGAGTTCAATATTTGATACAATTACGGATGCGCCTTCGATTCTTTATAAGTATCGATCCTGGGCCGATGCTAATCAAAAGAGGATTTTAACACAATTGGAGTTGTATCTACCATCACCTATGCGGTTTAATGATCCCTTTGATAGTATTGTTCCTTTTACTCCAACTGGCACCTCGAAAGATATTCGAACAAGAATATCTGAAGATATTTCTGCAGCCCATAAGAACATGCCCAGGAAACAACGTAAGAGTCTAGCAGAGGAATGGTTTAAGAAAGGAATCTTTAAAAATAAGAATCTCCAATTGGATATGCATTTACAACGATTAAAAAGCCAATATGGTGTTTTCTCACTATCGGAGGAGTATAACAATCTTCTACTATGGTCGCGTTTCCTGAAGTTGCTTCCAAGCTGATAACAGAAATATTGCTTTTCTGAATTATTGAAATGTTCTCCAAATACCTGCCAGGATAGACGAGAACAGTATCGCCTGGAGAAGACGCATTAATTGCGGCTTGAATGGAAGTATATTGCCCAGTGCCATCTATATTTACTGTGCGGGTGAGAGCTTCCACGATAGATACTAGCCTCAAAAAGGCAAGTAATAATGTCAGAATCTTTGTTTTCATGGTTGATGCTTCAAAAGCAGGGAAGGGAGGGACTCCCTTCCCTGCGCTTTAATCTATTTCATAAGCAGCATCTTTGCCGCTTTGCTGCTGTTTGGAGTGTTCAGTCTGTATATGTAAACTCCGGATGTCACTTTCCGGCCATTATCATCATCGCCATTCCAGGTGATGGAGTGTTTACCGGCAATCATCTTCTCGTCCAGCAAGGTCTTTACCCTTTGCCCGCGCAGATTGTATATATCCAGGCTACATTGCATGCCGGCGGGTATTGAAAAGGATATCGTAGTGGTCGGATTGAAGGGATTGGGATAGTTTTGAATGAGCGTGACCTGTTCCAAATCAGGAACCACCGGATCATCATTTGAGACCCAGGGCTCGGAGCCAAATTCAAAACAGCCCATGTCGATCCTTCCGTTCCAGACTCTCCAATTTCCAGCCAGGTCATAAAGTGGCAGATAAAGGCCGATTGTGTCGGGAGTTCCTGTATTGATGCATGGAGATCCATGAGCAAGGCTGTAATAAAGCGGATCATGTATATCAAAGCCTCCGGCGAAGAGAGGATCTCCGCTGAAGCTGCTGGGCAAGAAATTTATCGTATTGCCAGGAACCGGGAAAGGCAAAATACCTGCTATAGCATCTTTGACCAGGGAATGATCGATAGTCAGAGTCGTCTGCTCGTCGGGGTTGCCATCCATGGGGTTCACCTTAATCTGATATGGTGTATCGTTATCGAAGATGGAATTTACGATGTTCACATCGCCATTGACCATGAGTGTATAGGCATTACCCTGGTTCCCTGCAAAAGTGCAATTGGTGATGTCGATTCTGGGGTTGTTATATGATGCTATCCCAATCATTTCATTTTGGGTGTTGACGTTACTGAAAAGGCAATTTTTGAAGCTTATATGGTTCTGCTGTTGGGGGTATTGAACACCTCCGATAGCAATTGCAAATGTGTCATCATCATAGACTGTTAGATTATCGAAAATACAATTTTCAAACTCTAGTTGTTTATCTGCTACAAATGAAACCAGGGATGAACCACGAACCGACGAGGATGTGTAGATTGATGTGGCATTCCTGAAATTGCTATTGGAAATTTTACCGGACATCGCTCCGTTAACGTCTACAAGTCCTCTCAGGGAAGTGGTTTCGTTCTCAATTGTAAGGTTGGACCATATCGTTTCTCTTTGGCTGCTTGTCCAAAGAGATATTGCAGCGTCGTGATTAGGCATTACTCCAGAGATATGTATGTTATGCAAGTTTATGGTACTAAGCTTTCGGCCATTAACTGCACAGCCATTATTAGTATTACGAGTAGTTATGGTCATATTTGATAGTTTAACTGAAGGTTCACCATGAGACATAAAGACTCGATCAGCATAACCATATCCCATTGGAATTAGTGGATGCGGTTCCCCAATTATGGTAGTAGCATCAGTGCCACTGCCTTGCACGATCACCCATCTTTTAAGGGCTATAGGAAAGATCTGATCATTATCCGTACGAGAATAATCACCGGGCAGAATATGTACAGTCCTTTGATTGAGACTATCGGATGCTACCCTATATATGGCCTCGTGGATGGTTTTCAGTGCTGTTGCAGGACTAAGCCCATCATTTTCGTTATCACCAATAGTTGAGACATAAAGGTCATTATCAACTTCCTGATGATAAGCGTTCAGGATGTCAATTTGAATCTGATTTGCTGGCTGATTATCGCTAAGATATACTGCATAATAGTTTGTATAACTGGCAACAGAGAAAGTATCAAGATATACGTATATATCTTCAGTCGCTAGGTTGATGTATATATCTTGCCCAGCCCCAGCTCGATTATTGTAGATGGAACAGCGATTTTGTTGATCAAAACTGATTGAATTAGTACTTCCAGGTGCAGTTATTGAATAAAGCCCACCCCCTAAGTTAACCGAATAGTTGTTAAAAACATCCACCCCACTGAAAGTCACATTTGCAGAAGTTAAGTAAATACCTGCACCATTATTTGCAACATTGTTAAAGACCTTACAATTTGTAATTTCTGCGGCATTTCCGGCGCTGATAACCAGTCCACCTCCGGAGCCTGTTCTAAAACCATTGGTAATGCTAAAACCTCTTATTATGACCGAGACATTACCTTGAGGAATCCGGAGGCAAGGATTGGCATGATTTCCGTCAATTATAGTCGAATCAATGTAAGAAGGAACTCCAGTGGTTCCTTCCAGGCTCATCAGTGTGATGTTGTTGGTCAGCATAGTCAAATTCTCAAAATACCTGCCGGGATGCACCAACACCGTATCTCCAGGATTGGCCACATCCAGAGCAGCTTGGATGGCAGAATAGTCCCCACTTCCGTCTTGCTTTACGGATAGTGTCACCGCATACATCAGGAATGGCAGGATGGCTGCCAGGATCAGCAATGATAAGTGTCTATTCATCTTTTCCTCAATAAATAATGGGTGGGGAGGGCGGTAAATCCCTCCCCATCAGTATTCCTTATTTCATTAAGAGCATTTTCTTTGTTTGGGTATGTTTCGGGCTGCTAATGCGGTAGAAATATACTCCGCTACCCACAGCCACATTGTGCTTGTCTTTGCCATTCCAGACTACGCTGTGCAGTCCGGCTCCCTTATCAGAATTGAGCAACGTCCTGACCAATTGACCCTTGAGATTATAAATGTCCAGACGTACTCTTGCCGCTTCAGGCAGTGAGAAAGAGATTGTTGTAGTCGGATTGAAGGGGTTTGGGTAGTTTTGCTTGAGGGAGAATACCGGGGCTACGATGTTATCCAGATCATCCTGGGTAATCTTAACCTCGAAGTAGGGATATTTGTTTCCGGTGGCGCCATACTTTGTCTCTAACCTACCGGGCTTCAGGGTCATCGCCTGCAATTGGTGGTCGAGACGTTTTGCTTCTTCATAGTAGAAGACAAGCTCCACCGCTCCTTCGCTGAGTTCGGAAGAGCTATCCACATAAGCGGAGATCTGCTCGAGGCTGTCATCTACCACTACAGCGCCTTTGCATACTCCATCCACGTAGAGACCGATTTCCTCGAGATCTGTCATCATGCTATCCGGCAAGCTGATGTACATCGGGATGTAGTCCTGCTTCTCGTCATATACGAAGTAAGTGGGGGTTTCCTTGATATGCGGTATATCAGTAGAACCGGAACCCCATCGGAAATTGTGGTAATTGTTTGTAGTTACAATCACCATATCTCCAAAATTCAGGGGACCGGATTTTCCCACAAGATTTCCGTTTACATCCCGGATAATGCACCAGCTTTTAGTCTTTATCATGTTGATGTCATCCCAGATTGCACTGAAGGCATCTACTGGCTTGGATGGTTCTTCTTTAAAGTAGCCAAGCCAGTTTTCTTCATTACCATAAATCGGGAACTGCAGATTTGCCGATGTTTTATATCCACTCTCCTGTAGGATAACAGGCCCTGGAAAATCAGGATTAGACCTGGATTTCAGTTTGATTTTGTAGCCTTGTGGACTGGAGACAAAATGTGTGTTGTAGTTACTATTCCAAAAATCGTTATCCCACAATATGTAACTGGGGTTGGGATTTCCGCTGGAGTACCAGGTAATGGACTCCAGATAAGTTGGAGTATATTCATCCTGAGAGTTTAGGTGTGCATGCAGCAATTCCTTGAAGAACTCACTTGCCACCAAGGCGTTGTTTGTAATTGTGTTCAGGATCGGATAGCTAACCCAATACCACTTATCCACATCTGCCTGATTTGTAAATTCATGTTCCCAATGGCGATGAGTCATTGCCGGGACAGCACCGATATCCGGAGGAGTGCCATCGAGATCTGCTGCTCCAATACCAGTATCGATACAGGGAGAAATATCACTTGAGTTCCAGATGGGTTGGAAGTTCGCATCCACCTTTGGATCACCAGTCTGATTACCTTGATCGGATAGTATTATGTAATTCTCAGCCATTATAGTCCCGGTATAGGTTTTCATGAAATTATGGGAGTATTGAAGCATGGATTGGTCATAACCTTGTTCACAATATAGGCCTACATTATAGACGTCAATCAGATTGTTTATCATGTTTACGTTGACATTTTTTACATATAAAGCACGACGATGGTAAGCGATAGTATTGTTCGCTATAAACGCATTTGAGTTTGTTGGATTTGCACTTGTTCTCTTGACGCCAATTGCGTATTCTGCTCTGCCCACATTTGGGGGGTACATGTTGTTATCTATTATGTTGTTAATTATCTCGACATCTTGTGCATCCTTGGAATATATGCAATACAGATCACCAATGTAATGCTTTTGGTAATTGTTGCGAATTACGTTGTTTCGGATGATGAACTGCGATCTTCCACTCACGAAAATAGCAGATGCATTATCTGCGGAGTTATCATGTATGCGGCAGTTTTCAATAATAGAAGGTTGCGTTTGCTGATTGACATATAGATAAATCACGCCCAAGGAACGGTTTGTACTGCCGAAGCTTGCACCTTCGTTGTCATAAAAATCACAGTTGTTGATATGGATTGGGATTGTTGCTGAAAGGCCGACAGGTATGTTTTCTGCACCTGTTACAAAGTAATTATCACCACAATTTCGTATTGTGCAATTCTCAATAGTTGCATGGATGATGTTTCCACCCAGAGACAATCCACCTCCACCCTCGCTATCTGAATCCTCAAAGATGATATTCCGAATAGTGAGTTCATTGATGGTGTGAGCACTTGACTGATAGATATACAATGGATGTCCCCTGACTGCCGATTGCATGATGACAGTAGATCCATCACCTTCCAAAATGAAATGCTCTGCATTAAATCCCAGATCAAAGGTAGAGATGTTTTCCCGATACGTTCCTGCTCTCACGATGATATGCGAGATACCCGTTCCCTTGCACAATTCGAATGCATTCGATAAGGTATGACAAGCGTCTGACGTCGGAGACTGATTAACTTCAACATAGCTGATTGGTGCTGTAAAGACGACGATACCAGCATCGGAATTTCCAAACATATCTACATTAACCGTAACCAATTGGGGATAATATATCCCATCAGCATGCTTGATCTCATAGATACAAGTATTGATATACAAGTTGTTGAATTGTATGATCCCTGATCCATTTGAGGTGACGTTATAAACAATACCGGAACTTAGGTCGGTAATCACAAAGGGTTGATTTGCCAAGACCTGAGCACCAAAACGCATCGTAGCCGTAATCTGACCAATTATCCCTTCTGATGCGGGGAAGTCATACAAGCTGTTCCTGATCCAAGTTGCAGTCTGGGGACTCAGCACCTGATGAGAACTGGCATCAAATGGAATATAATAATCATCAAAGGGTGTTTGAACTGGCTCAGCAATTGTTGAGGAGTAAGGTGTGTGTTGTGTTTGATATGGTTCTGCAAATTCACGGTTGGTAATACACAAACTGGAAATTACCGGAACTACAGGAAGATCATAATTGACATTGAATTTGATTCTGAAATCATCAGCACCAAAAACCCATCCAAGAAACTGTTCAAGTGTTGAGTTAAAATCCTGTTCGGGAAAGATCCGTTGTTGGTAGTGAAACTCTGTCGGAAAATATGATCCTGGACATGTATCATACCATTCACTAACTACATGATTTAGCGTGGCCCCACCCGGGAATCCGAATAACTTCCAATTCAACCTAATACATGCGTAGTTTAAATGATCTTCTGTATTGCCTATTGCATCATGTTCTCCGAAAGCAACTGCGTATTTCCTGATGTTATTCTGCTTCCAGGGGAATCCGGATTTGAAATCCAATTGGGGATTATAGGATCCGGAATTGTAATAATCCCAATCCTGATTGATATGCGGGACATTATACGCATCGCATGGATTCAAGAAGTCGAACACTGAGGTATATTCATCGGATCCATCGATGAAATCATATGGCAGTGTATTAGCGTTGACATTATTACGCATAAACTGGCGAACAACAGGAGAATCTAATACCAATTCGCTTTCATATATCCAAATTCATCCACTTAAAATAGGTCAGTCTTGAAACCATATCTTTGTTGTTGTCCAGGTATTCAAAGCTATCAATCAGGGCATTCTGTACTTCATCCATTGACCCGTAGGCCGT